>CAJXBJ010000103.1 GCA_913050195.1 uncultured Saprospirales bacterium | reverse complement strand
CCAGACTTATCACCAGTTTTATGGGTAAATAATGGAGAAATCCCAAATAACAATCAAGACGATGATAATAATGGCTATGTTGATGACATAAATGGAGCTGATGTAGCTAATGGAACAGGGAATCCAAGGCCAGGTTCGCCAGTTTCTGATTTTGATCACGGAACGCATGTCGCGGGTTGTGCAGCGGCAGCTACAGACAATAATGTAGGTGTTGCATCGATTGGGTTTGGAGTTAGCATTATGAGTCTTAGGTGCGCGGATAATGCCGGTCAATTAACTAGTACTTTGGATGGTGTGCTTTATGCTATAGAAAATGGTGCTAATGTTATCAATATGTCATATGGTTCGCCGTATTATTCTAATACGGCCCAAAATTTATTTAATTGGGCAAATCAGAATCAAATTGTGCTGATTGCTGCTGCTGGTAATGACGGTTCGAGTTCACCACAATATCCAGCGGCATATAATCACGTTATTTCTGTGGCTGCAACTCAAGGGACAGATCAGAAAGCAAGCTTTTCAAACTATGACAATGGAAATGGATGGGTTGATCTTTCATCCCCAGGAACATCCATATATAATTGTTTGCCAACAGGAGCTGGAAGCTACGGCTATAGGCAAGGGACATCTATGGCCGCACCTATAGTTTCAGGTTTGGCTGGGCTAATGCTTTCAATGAATGCAGGATTAACGCCGTCAGATGTAGAGACTTGTCTTAAAAATAATTGCGATCCAGTCCAGGGCAGCTATTCGTCTAGTATGGGTGCTGGAAGAATTAATGCCTCTGCAACTTTGGCCTGTGTTTCTACTTCATTGGCTTGGTCACCACAAACAGATTTTACTTCTAATGTTACAACCATAGTATCTGGTGGTGCTGTAAATTTTACGGACCAAACTATATATAATCCGACTAGTTGGTCTTGGACATTTAATGGAGGAACACCTTCCTCATCTTCCCAGCAAAATCCAACAAATGTGGTCTATAATACACCTGGAACATATTCAGTCAGTTTAACAACCTCTAATTCTAATGGTAGTGATACTGAGACAAAGACAGCCTATATAACAGTTAATGCATCAACGGGCTGTGACACGGTTACCAATACTATGGCCGGGGATACCATATACACAAGAATCTGGGATTATGGGAACAACTTTATTGGAGGCACAAATAATAAGGGTATAACGGCATATTGTGACTATTATCAGGATATATATCCTGCTGGAACATATATTCAGGATATTATAATGTACTTTACTAGAGGGGAGACATCAGTGCCTGGAAATACAGTTGATATTAAAATTTGGAATGATAATAATGGCCAACCTGGAGCAGTTGTTTATACCGAATCTTTGTCGATGCAGGAAATTGAAGATAATATGACGGTGCCTGGGAACCCTAATGCCTTTTATCCTACTAGTGTAGAGTTAAGTTCGCCTTTCTTAATTTCAGGGGATTTTTATGTTGGTATTGAGGTTAGCGGTGCAGATCCTGTTGGAGAAGAGGCGGCTATAGCATACACTCATGATTTCAATAATGATAATTCAGGACGACCCAATTTTTCCTGGTTTTATGCTAGTAGTTCAAATCCTTTTGGCTTAGCACAGGGATGGAAGGATATGTCAACCGTGTTTAGCGGTAGTCCCAAATATGGTATGCATATTTATTTGGAAACAACAGCATCTCCAGTGTCAGCCGTGATTTCAGCTTCAAGCCAAAATATATGTGAAGGAGATCAGGTGCAGTTTAATGCATCATCATCAACAAATGCGACTACTTATGAATGGTACACTCAGGGAGCTAATCCAAATTATTCCACAAATTTAAGTGTAAATGCGGATTACAATAATAGTGGTACACATACCACATATTTACTTGCATATAATAGTTGTGGCTTTAGCAACTTAGACTCTTTAGTGATTACTGTTTCATCAAGTCCTAATGTCTCAGTTGGAGCAAGTGATCCTTATTTATGCCCTGGAGAAACTACCACTTTAACAGCAAGTGGAGCTAGTAGCTATTCTTGGTCACCATCGACGAGCTTAAGCTCATCTACTGGATCGTTTGTGACAGCTACACCTTCATCAAGCACTACCTATTCTGTACTTGGTACTAGTGGGCAATGCTCTAATGTGGCTAGTGTTTCTATAACGGTTGAGGATCAACCAGTAGCAGATTTCACCTATACACCTGATTCTGCATTGTGCTACAATCAGCCAATATATTTTGATGGTGCATTGTTGTCAGTCAATGCAACTTCTTATTCTTGGGATTTTGATGGTGCTGTGCCAGCAATTTCTAGTTCAGCAGCTGAATCAGTTCAGTTTCCAGCAGCAGGAACTTATACTGTTAGTTTAAATATAGAAAATGGTTGTAACCAGTCTGATCAGGTTTCTTATGAAGTAGTTGTGGATGATTGTAATTATGCTCTAATTGATGATTTAGATAAATTAGGACTGACTATTACTGTTAATTCAAACACGAAGATTCTGAATATAAAGGGTGAAGGTAAAATGATAGGAACTGTAGCTTTATATAATATGGTAGGTCAAAAAGCAAAAGAATTTACATTAAAGAATGTGGATGTATTTGAAAGTGCTCTTACATCTCTGTCCCCAAGTGTTTATTTAATAGTCGTTCAGCTTGAAAAAGCAGCTATTTCAAAGAAAGTTTGGCTAGGTTATTAAAAGACTTAAACAGTCTTAATAAAGCGATTGCGCCCAAAGCGTATTCTTGGGCCATAAATACCATTAGGGGCACGTTTGCCAGCACTTATAACCATTGTGATATACTCTTTCTGCTTTAGGCCTAAAATCTTTTTGACTCGCTTTGAATCCATGCCTTCCATTGGACATGTATCATAGCCAGCAGCTCTCATAGCTAGCATGAAGTTTTCACAAGCTAGTGCCGTAGTTTTGTGAGCCCATATTTTCATATCGGATTCTGATGTAGGTTCTCTAGGTATTGCTTTTTTTAGCCCAATAACAAAGAGAAGTATTCGTTTAAATATTCCATAAATACCAAATGGGCCTTGATTATAGGCAAGCTTAGTGATTTTCTTGTAGTAGTGTATCGCTGACTTTGGAGTCTTAGTTGAGCTTTTGTCAAAATATTCCAGCATTTCTTTGGAGTGGTCTTTCCAAGTATTTGTTTTAGCTACGGCAACCACCAACTCTGCTGCAGTTCTTGCTGCAGGTTGACTTAGGCAAGCTTCTACTAAGGCTTGCTTTTTCTTTGATTCCTTGACCCAAAAGAATTCCCAAGCTTGAAGATTTGAAGAGTTTGGAGCTAGTAGAGCTAGGTCTAGGCAGTCTTGCATAACTTGCTCCGGGATTTTATCATCTGTATAGACTCTAACTGAGCGACGGCTTTCTACTACGGCTTTAAAGGCGTCAAAATCAGTCTTAGCAGCAGCTTCCGTGTAGTCCATTTCTGGCACTTTTGAAAAAATGTCTTCTTTTTCCCTAGCCATGTTATTTCACCAGTTTTTTATATTTTATTCGGGTCGGACCCTGATCCCCTAGGCGCTTTTTACGACTTTCTTCATAATCGGAATATCCACCTTCAAAGAAATAGACCTGAGAGTCCCCTTCAAAAGCCAAAATATGCGTACATACTCTATCAAGAAACCAGCGATCGTGTGAAATGATTACAGCACAACCTGCAAAATTCTCTAAGGCTTCTTCTAATGCACGCAACGTATTTACATCTAAATCATTTGTAGGTTCATCTAAGAGCAAAACATTGGCACCTTCCTTTAAAGTCATGGCTAAATGTAGCCTGTTTCTTTCTCCTCCAGAGAGAGTGCCTACTTTTTTTTGTTGGTCACTACCAGAGAAGTTAAATCTGGCAACATAGGCTCTTGAATTAATTTCACGTCCACCGACATCTAAAAGATCATGCCCGCCGCTAATTTGTTCATAAATGCTTTTATTAGGATCTATATCTGAATGTTGTTGGTCTACGTAGGATATTTTAACGGTTTCACCTACTTTAAACTTTCCGTTATCTGCTTGGTCTTGTCCCATTATTAGTCTAAATAAGGTGGTTTTTCCAGCGCCATTTGGGCCAATAATGCCTACAATTCCTGCAGGTGGTAAGTCAAAATTTAATCCTTCGTATAAAAGTTTTTCTCCAAAAGCTTTTGAAACATCTTCTGCTTTAATAACATTATTTCCAAGGCGAGGCCCTTTGGGTATAAATATTTCAAGCTTTTCTTCTTTCGCCTTTTGTTCTTCCCTTAGCATTTTTTCATAATTGCTTAATCGAGCTTTTGATTTTGTTTGACGTGCTTTAGGACTCATTCTTACCCACTCTAACTCACGCTCTAATGTTTTTTTGCGCTTGCTTGCTTGTTTTTCTTCTTGAGCTAAACGCTTGCTTTTTTGTTCAAGCCAAGAAGTGTAATTTCCTTTAAAAGGAATTCCTTCACCGCGGTCTAGCTCTAATATCCAGCCTGCTACATTATCCAGGAAATATCTATCGTGAGTGATTCCAATAACTGTGCCTTTGTATTGTTGTAAATGTAATTCGAGCCAATGTACAGACTCAGCATCTAAATGGTTTGTTGGCTCATCTAGTAAAAGAACATCTGGTTCTTGCAGTAATAGTCGACATAAGGCAACTCGTCTTCTTTCTCCTCCAGATAAAACACTTATTGGTGTTTCTCCTTCAGGGCAGCGTAAAGCATCCATAGCTCGTTCTAAAGTGTTTTCCAAGCTCCAGGCATCAATAGCGTCTATTTTATCTTGAATCTTTGCTTGTTTGTCCATGAGCTTTTGCATTTTTTCCGCATCCTCATAGTACTCCGGTAGACCAAATAGATCATTGATTTTATTGTATTCCGTTAGCAGTTCAACAGCCTCGCCTGCACCTTCTTTAACAATATCCATCACTGTTTTGGTTTCATCAAGAATGGGTTCCTGAGGTAAATAACCAACAGAATAACCTTTTTCTGATGTTATGTAGCCCTGATAGGCATCATCAAGGCCAGCAATGATTTTCAGTAGCGTTGACTTGCCGGATCCATTTAAACCAATGATGCCAATTTTAGCGCCATAGAAAAAAGAAAGTGAAATGTCTTTTATTACTGGTTTGTTAGCCCCGGGGAAGGTTTTGCTAACTCGACTCATCGAAAAAATTATCTTTTCATCTGACATAATATCTTTTCTTTATTTGAAGCCTAAAGATAGGGAATTGGAAGGATTTGGCTAAGTCACTAAAATGTTAAATCGGATAGCATTATGACATTAGCACTTTTGACTTTACCTTTTTTGTTTAGAATCTTCATTCTAATAAACGGATTTTCTCCCCAATCAAATTGGAGTAACCCAAAGTTGTTTTTTCTAACAGCCTTTCCAATTCTGTTTTTGTTTGGTGATGTGTTGTGCCAGCGCTGGGTTAAGCCAGAAGAAGTTATGTCATAAATAGGATAAAGGCCTTCAGTTTCTAATTTTGAAATTTCACCATAATGAACATCTCCAGAGATAAATAGCAGACCTTCCACTTTATGCTTTTTAATAAGCTCAAGCATTTTCTTCCTTTCATGAGGAACATTTGTCCATGATTCATGTCCATTGTATTCATGAGAAAATTGATTGCTCGAAGCAACTATACGTATTTCTGCATCTTTTTGAAATTGTTGTTCTAGCCATTCCCATTGAAGATTTCCCAAAAAAGTTGAGTCTGAATTTTGATTAGGAACATATGCATTTTTTCCTGGTCCCGAGTTATTTTCCCAAATGAGATTATCCCGAAAAGTGCGTGTGTCAAGTAATATGATTTGCACCCGCTTTCCAATAGGTCCATAGATTTCACTATGATAAATACCTTTGTGGCTCCAGCGTTCAGAGGATTTAGGTTCTTCCCAAAAATTTAAAAATGCTTCACGGCTTTCTGTTTTGAGTGAATAATGTCTGCCAGCATCATTCCATCCATAATCATGGTCATCCCAGGTGGCTAAAACTTTGCAAGCGTTTTTCAGTGACTGAAATTCTTTTTTAGAACCTAGTTTAGTGTATTTTTCTTTAATAACATTTATATAGCGCGAATCGCCGTATATGTTATCACCTAAATACACAAATATGTCAGGTGATTGTTCAATTACAGAATACAATATTTTTTGTTTTTTGTCTTGGTGTGA
>CAJXBJ010000102.1 GCA_913050195.1 uncultured Saprospirales bacterium | reverse complement strand
ATTTAAAAATAAATTTAATGAGTACACCAAAAGGCTTACCTCTCAGCACCCAGATTCAATAATCAAAATGACAGACTATTTATTGTCTAAAACGCAAAATAATGATGAAGTATTTAAGTACTTACTAATACGGTTTTTAAATAAGTATGCTGAATCAAAAATCATGGGAATGGACGCTATCTATGTACATTTAGTTGAAAATTACTATGCAAAAGGAAAGGCTACATGGCTAGATTCTACTCAACTATATCGAATCACTGACAGAGCTTCTAGGTTGAAATACACATTGATTGGAAATACAGCACCACGCATTGTACTACCTGACACAAGTAAGAAAATGCAGGATTTGTATAGATTAGACGCTGATTTTACCCTACTCTACTTTTGGGACCCTACCTGTGGTCACTGTAAAAAGGTTACTCCAAAATTAAAAAAGCTATATGATAGCTTAAAAACAGAAAGTGTAGAAGTTTATGCAGTATGTACTGAAATTGAAGAAGATAAGTGGAAAGATTACATTAAAGAAAATAAGCTAGAATGGACAAATGTTGCAGACTTTGAAGTCAAGCATCCATTTAGGTATTATTACGACATACAATCGACTCCGAAGCTCTATATATTGGATAGGAATCGAGAAATTATTGCAAAAAGGCTTGGTGTAGAACAAGTAGCAGACTTTCTTAACGACTATCGTAAAATACAGGCAAGAAAGAATTCTAAATAAGACCTAACTTAAAGTCTTATGAATATCTAAAACTTGTTTAATTAAACTTTTCTTACCGCCGTTTATGATTTCAAAATCACAAAAAGGTCGTCTTTCCTCATCGTTAAACTGATTATTTAAACGTGATTGAATATCTTCTTCTGAGCAGTTATCACGTTTGATGACACGACTGATTCTTAAAGATTCTGGTGCACTAACCAATATTACGGCATCCATACGCGTATAACCTCCAGATTCAATAAGAATAGCTGCTTCATTGATTACATATGAACCCTTTTGTCTTTCTGACCATCTATTAAAGTCTGAATACATTATTGGATGAACTAGTCCATTAAGAACCTTAAGCGCATTAAAGTCATTAAATACAATAGAGGCTAAATACTTGCGATTAAGTTCATCACCTATATAAACCTCGCTTCCAAATTTATTTATTATTGAATGCTTAAGCTTATCATTCGTCTGCATAAGTCTTTTGGCTTCCCGATCTGAATTATAAACAGCGATGCCAAGTACTTGAAATATATTAGAAATTACAGATTTACCAGAACCTATACCACCCGTTAATCCAACTTTCTTTACCATTACTTTTCAATAGTGAATTTTAATTCTGAAGGCTCAATGTTCACAATTTGAACATAAGACGGGTTTTTAGTGATTTCCAATTGAATTTTAGACTCTTTTCTCCAGTTTAAATCAGAAAAATCTGCCACCAACCTAAAATGCTTTGGTTCGACTTTTTCGAGCTTAGACATTGGCGCGTTAAATATAACCTTTGCTTTTTTCTGATGTAAATTAAAGTTTAAATTATCTGGTATATGAACTTTCCTTATAGGAATATCAAACTCACTTTCAGTAAACTTATCCGGCTCTATATTAACTTGTACTTTATTCGGAAAAACTTTGATATCTTCTTCCTCTCTTAAATTCAGCAAAACACGTTTAGGCTGATTAATACCACTAACATCCACTGTATCTGACAACCAAAAATTCAAGTGCTTAAGCATCTTCTTGGGGCCTGCAATATCAACACTATCTGGTTCCGACTGAAATTTAACATCATAAACTCCCGCTTGAAAATCATTATTTTTAGATACTATCTTAACAGCCATACGCTTAGAATAATCTTCATCTAAATTTAAATGTATTTCTTTTGGATTTACGCTTAGAATATCCACATTTGCGTCTAACTTCTTTGCCACTAATTTATATAGTTGCTGATCATTTATAACAGCCTTATCCTGACCTTTTTTAATATTAAGTAACGATTCGAAATCAACCTCAATTTCAGAAATAAACGCATCTAAATTATACCATAATAAATCGCGTCCCACACCTTTAATATTAATCTCAATTTTTTCAGGAAGGTTAGATTTATTTAAAACCACTTTTCCTAAAGGCGGGTTTTGATATTTTAAATTAAACACTATTGAGTTATTATAGTTAACCGCTAAAGCATTTAGCAACCAAAAAAGTAATGCTAACAAGAGGCACCAAAGGAAATTAAGAAAGTCATCTCTCCTTATGGAAAGTAAATATTGCTTTATATCTTTTAACGTAATATTTAGCACTATTTGTAAGCTTGCTCCGTTAACTCTTTAGAAATACCAGATTTATTTATTTTAAATCGCGCACCACTTTCTATTTCTAGAATAAGTGTATCCGTGTCAACTTTTGCTACCTTGCCATGAATGTGCGTATTCGTAACAACATTAGCTCCTTTATTAAGAGCATCTAAAAAATTAACAGTCTCTTTATTTCTCTTTTTCCCACTATACACTTGATAACCTATAATAGCAATAAAAGCTATCATCATTATCAATAACATATCTGGGCCACCTGATGGAGGTGCAGTGTTAAGCAATAGAAAATTCATATTAATATATTTATGTAGTTAAAATTTTTCCTGTTATTTCTAAAACATGATTATTAGGTATCGTATTCGCCATAACCTCTATTGCCTTATGAAAAAACCCGCTTTTGTTTTCACTATCAAAAACCACCTTTATATAAGCGCTTTCACCAGGCAAAATAGGCTCTTTAGGATAATCTGAAACTGTACAACCACATGTTGTTTTTGTTGAAGTAATAATCAAATTTGCATTACCCGTATTTTTAAATCTGAATTTATACTCTAATTTTTCACCTTGATAAATTTCACTAAAATCGTGGTGTTTTTTAGTAAATTCTATTTGAGCAACTGTACTTACCTTATTAGATTTATTTCCACTTTGTGGGTTGTTTATTAGCGGCTGAGGTATTTCAATTTCATTATTATTTACGCAAGCCAATAGTAATAAAATCCATAGAAAAAGAGGGACTAATCTCATTAACGCAAAATTTGTTTCACTTCTCTATTTATAAGTCCTTCTTTGACTAAATCTTTCATTATTCTATCAAGAAGACCATTTATAAACTCTTTACTTTTTGGCGTACTATATTCTTTTGATATTTCTATATACTCATCAAGAGTTACTCTTGCAGGTATCTTATCAAAATACATTAATTCAGCTATAGCCATATTAAGGAGAATACTATCAAGCGTTGTAATTCTATCTATCTCCCAATTCTTGGTATGTTTTATAATATATTTTTGAAATATTGATTTATCATATACACCTTTCTGAAATAGGTTCTTAACAAAATCTTTTTCTTCATCCCAAAACTTACTGGTTTTAGAAATGAGCTGTGGCTTATTAGGCTTATTCGCAGCTCTCTCTAGTGTTTTTAAAATCAATTTCACTAAAAATCCTTGATCCTCTTCCCAGCTCAACCAATTATCTTCCATATGCTGATGAAAATTCTCATTAGAGATTAATATATCTAAAAACAGGTATTCTAAAATATATAAATCGTCTTTTTTACCCTTATCTGTATTTAAAAGATAGTTCTGATATGGCTCAGAATTCTTTAAGTCAATAAAAATACTCTTAATAAGTTTTTCATCTATACTAAACTTAACCTTGGCTTTTTTTAATAAGTCTTCTATTCCGCAATGCTCAATTAAGCATTTCGAAATGCGATTTTCAAACAATTGATCTGATGATAACTTATGCTCTTCTTTAAATATATATTTTGATTTTGTTATTTCAAGATCTTCTACAGAATAATTAATAACCTCTGTTAATGAGTATAAAAGAGATAAATAAACATTATACACTTTAGATATATCGTCAAACAAGTAACTCTCTGCCTGCTCCACATCCTTGAACGCTTTTTGCTCCAAAGCATAAAGTGCATTCATTACCTTAATTCTTAAATGTCTTCTTGAAAGCATTTATTGGCTTATTTTCGATTTGACGCAATTCTATTTTCTGCAATTTCCATAGCAGCTTTTAAAGTACTGATACCTTCAGTATTTGATTTAGAAAAAATTTCTAATGTTGCATCATAAATTTTCTCTGTATTCTTAAGTGCTTTTTCTTTATTGTATCCTTCAAGCTCAGTATAACAATTAATTACCCCACCTGCATTTACCAAAAAGTCAGGAGCATAAAGAATATCTCTATCTTTTAGCAATGAAATATGCTTATCTTCTACTTCTAGCTGATTATTTGCAGCTCCAACCACTGCTTCACATTTAAGTCTAGAAATCGTATTATCGTTTATGGTAGCTCCCAACGCACAAGGAGCATATATATCTACGTCCACATCATAAATTTCCTCTGATCCAACAGGTATTATATTCAGACGCTTACTCAAAGATGAAACCCTATCTTCAAATAAATCTGTAGCATAAACAGTTGCACCTTCTTCCAATAAATATTCAATAAGGCCAGTTCCAACCTTTCCAACGCCTTGTACGCTAACCTTTTTACCACCTAAGCTATCATTGCCCCAGCGATATTTTGCAGTAGCCTTCATACCTAAATAAACACCATATGCTGTAAAAGGCGAAGGATCACCACTACCACCCTTTTCTAATGGTAAACCTGAAACATGTTTAGTTTGAGAAGCAACTATTTCTATATCACCCACAGTTGTATTTACATCCTCTGCAGTAATGTAACGCCCACCTAAGCTTTCAACAAACTGACCATAACGCTTCCAAAATTCTGGAGACTTAATCTTTGTCGCATCTCCTATAATAACTGCCTTACCACCTCCAAGATTCAGCCCAGAAATGGCTGCTTTGTATGTCATCCCTCTTGACAATCGGAGTACATCAACAAGTGCTTCCTGATCATTTTGATAATTCCATATACGCGTTCCTCCTAATGAAGGACCTAAAACAGTACTATGTACAGCAATAATGGCTTTTAAGCCAGTAGGTTTGTCGTAACAAAACAAAACCTGTTCATGTTCTCCATTAGTAATCAAATTAAAAATCATGTCTTGATTTTTTTGAACTTCTGAAGTCTCTTCTATATCTAGCATAAGCCTTTGTTTAAGAACGTTTTTTTGTGGTGTACAAAAGTATATTAATTTTTGTATTCTTACAATAGAGAAATAACTTTACACTCTAGAAATGGGAAACTTAGCACACCTTAACAAATACTTTTATAAACATTCCAAATTAATTATTCCAGGAATATTTTTTGTAATACTATCTAATCTTTTTGCCATTTTTTCTGCTCAGATTTTAAGACAAGCGGTAGATCTTATTGCAGAATATCTGTGGCTATACAAAATAAGTTATCAGGTTGATGAATATAAAATTAGACTCATTGGGATATTAAGCTCAATACTTATAGGTTTTTCTCTACTTTATTTTGTATTTCACCTTCTTAAAGGTGCTTTTTTATTTCTAATGCGTCAAACAATAATTGTTGCTTCTAGACATATTGAGTATGAGCTTAAAAATGAGATATATCAGCATATACAAAATCTACCGTTAAGTTTTTTTAAAATGAATAAAACAGGAGATATAATGACTCGAATTACTGAAGATGTATCTAGGGTAAGAATGTATGTCGGGCCTGCTTTTATGTATAGTATTAATCTAGTGTTTCTTATAATTATCACTATATCTATTATGTTCTACGTTAACTTAGAGCTAAGCTTATATACCCTTATACCTTTACCAGTATTAGCATATACAATATATCGAGTTAGCCATTTAATTCATATAAAGAGTGATATCATTCAAAAACAGCTATCCAAATTAAATACCTTAGCGCTTGAAGCATTTTCTGGCATCAGGCTAATAAAAGCATTTAATCAAGAGCATAATTTCAATATAAACTTTGACAAAGCTAGTGAAGACTATAAAGACAAAAGTTTAAATTTAACCAAGGTTGAGGCTTTTTTCTTTCCTCTAGTGACTCTTTTAATTGGTCTTAGTACCATAATCACAATATTAATTGGAGGATATCAGGTAATTAATGGTAAAATAAGCTATGGTAATATTGTTGAGTTTGTATACTATATTAACTTATTGACTTGGCCAGTTACTGCCCTAGGTTGGATTGCATCAATAATTCAAAGAGCTGATGTTTCTCAAGGGCGAATAAATGACTTTCTAAATGAAAT
>CAJXBJ010000101.1 GCA_913050195.1 uncultured Saprospirales bacterium | reverse complement strand
CTGCTTTATTTTTTTTCCAGACACCCTTTATTGCCATATTAATTGCCTCAGTAGATCCAGATGTAAAATAGAGTTCTTCACAACAGGCCCCAATAAGACTAGAAAGCAACTCTCTTGCGGACCTTAGAGTTTCTTGTGCTTGCCAACCAAATCTATGTTGGCTATTAGGGTTGCCAAAATGTTGAGTAAAGTATGGAAGCATACCATCAAGCACACTTTTATTTAAAGGCGTTGTCGCATTATAGTCAAAATAGATTGGGGGTTTAAGTGTCTCCAAGGTTAAACTTTTTAATCAAAATGACTCAATACAAATCATTTAATTTTTATAAACTTTAACATAAATTACCAAAGCAGAAATCCCAAAAAAAGCTATGCCTGACACAATTTTCAATGTAAACAAACTAATAATTTCAAAGTGCCCATGTAAGGATAGTGTTATAATGTATAAAGAAACCAATGCGGCCAACATAACTCTTATTTTGTTCTCTTTAAGCCATTGACTTTTTACTAATCGCCATAAAGCATAACAAAGTAGGGTAACTAACGCACCTATTAATATATCCTGATAGCTTATTTCCATTATACAAAGACTTCAATTACTAATTTAAGTTTTGCAAACTTAAACCCAATGGCATTCTTGAATTTTATTTTACGAATGGCTAACTTTGAACAAAGAACTTTATGTTTAAAAAAGTAGAACATATTGGCATTGCCATCAAAAATTTGGATAAAGCAGAGAGTGTTTTTGAGCGCTTATTTGGCAATAATGCCTACAAACGAGAGGTTGTTGAGAGTGAAAAGGTAAGCACAAGCTTTTTTAAGCTTGGCGATACTAAAATTGAGCTTTTAGAGTCTGATAATGATAGCTCTGCGATATCGAAGTTTATTACAAAAAAAGGAGAAGGCATCCACCACATGGCCTTTGAAGTAGATAATATAGAGGATGAACTTAGCCGACTAAAATCTGAGGGCTTTCAACTTATAAATGAAAAACCTTTTAAAGGTGCTGATAACAAACTTGTGGCTTTTATACATCCTAAAAGTTGCCATGGAATACTAGTAGAGCTTTGCCAAGAAATCAACTAAAATGGCCAAAGTCAAGAGCATATATTTTTGTAAAGAGTGTGGTGGGGAGCATGCGAAATGGCAAGGAAAATGCAACTTTTGCGGTAGTTGGAATACACTAAGTGAGCATAAAGTACAGAACACTAAAAGCAAAGCGAGCTCTGCGAGTCAAATTTTATCCCAAAATACCGCTCAAAAACTAGAAGAAATACCTAACGCAGATTTAGAACGCATATCTGTTGAAGATGAAGAGTTTGCTAGAGTTATGGGCGGTGGTATTGTTCCAGGCTCATTAATCCTAATTGGTGGTGAACCTGGCATTGGAAAATCAACCTTACTTTTACAACTTGCACTAAGCTTGAAGAAAAAAGTACTTTATGTTAGTGGAGAAGAAAGTTTGGGACAGATAAAAATAAGAGCAGAACGCTTAGGGCTTAGCTATAACAATGCCTATTTTTTAGATAGCCACGATAGTCAGCATGTATTAGAACAATGCAAATTATTAAATGCCGAAATTCTTATCATTGATTCTATTCAAACTATGGCGTCTCAAGAAATTGATGGAATTCAAGGGAGTATTGGCCAAATCAGGCAATGCACTACTGAATTTCAGCAATTGGCAAAATCAAATGATATCCCAGTATTTTTAATTGGGCACATAAATAAAGAGGGGAATTTAGCCGGCCCAAAAATCCTTGAACACATGGTTGATGTTGTTCTACAATTTGAAGGAGATGCACAGAATCAATATCGTTTATTGCGCACAATTAAAAACCGCTTTGGCTCAACATCAGAACTAGGTATTTACGACATGAAAATGCAAGGCTTAAGCCCTGTTTATAATCCCTCTCAAGCTTTCTTAGAACACCGCTGTGAAAATGACAGCGGCATTGCTGTAGCAATAGGGCTAGAAGGCATAAGACCAATAATGATTGAAACACAGGCATTAGTAAGCCCTGCTGTTTACGGCAATCCTCAGCGTAGTTCTAATGGGTTTGACTTAAGAAGATTAAATATGCATCTGGCTGTCTTAGAAAAAAGGTGTGGATTAAAATTAGGCAATAAAGATGTTTACCTAAATATTACGGGAGGCATTAAACTGAAAGACCCAGCAATCGATCTAGCAACTGTTTGTGCAATTATTTCTTCTTATATGGATCAGGTTATACCCTCAAAAAGTTGTTTTGCTGCTGAAGTTGGTCTGTCTGGAGAAATAAGACCCATTGCACAGATTGATTTACGAATTAAGGAAGCCGAAAAAATGGGCTTTGAACGTCTATTTATTTCATCAGCACAACAATTTAGCAAAGGGCTAAGCCATCAATTAAAACTTATTCCATGCGCACGTTTACAAGATGTCGCACCAAAACTATTCAAGCTGTAAAGCTAGCAACATCAACGCTTCAGAACTTTTTATATCCAAAATATTGCTTTGAATGTAAATGCCTTCTGAATTCTTTTGAAGAAACGCTCTGCTTAGGCTGTATACAAAACCTCCCAGTCAAAAAAACTAATTATAATTCATATTCAGATATTAAGTTACGTCTTTGGGGTAGAGTACCCGTCAAACACACATACAGCTTATTAGTACTAAAAAATAATTCCGTTAAGAGGATAATTTATCAATTTAAGTATTACAACAATATCACATTAGGTCTTAAACTAAGTCAATTAATGGCAGAAGACTTTAAATCACAATTTCATCAAATTAAGAGCAATCAATTGTTTGATGGAATTATTCCTATGCCTATACACTATAATAAATTAAAAAAAAGGGGGTTTAATCAAAGTCTTTTAATTGCAGAAACCCTCAGTAAAGAATTAAACATACCTGTTTATAAAAACAGTATTATAAAAAACAGAAATGAAAAGTCACAAACTACCTTAAATAGCTGGAAACGGTGGGAAAACAGAAAAGGTGATTTTGAAGTTATCTGTAAGGACTTACTTAAGAACAAACATATTTTAATTGTAGACGACATCATCACTTCTGGCGCTAGCATAGAGGCACTTTATCAAAGTCTTTTAAGCATCTCAGGTTTTTCTATTTCTGTATGCTGTTTAGCAATTTCCGAGAATTAAAGACAACATAATCTAGTAATAGATCGTTTTATTTCTTGTATTTTACACAAAATTTCAGATTGTGCGTATAATTATTTGGATAGTCATTTTAGGCGTATTTTTATGTTGTAGAAAATCTTCAATAACTACAAACCCGAAAGATGCTTTAACTTTTAGCACAGATACGCTGAGCTTTGATACGGTTTTTAGCTCCGTAGGCTCTACAACCGCCTACTTCAAAATAATCAATCCGCATCAAAAGAAATTACGAATAAGTAATATTTTGTTGGCTGGCGGAGAAAACTCCCAGTTTAGACTAAATATTGATGGCATCCCTAATTACGTACAGGAAGACATAGAAGTTGCAGCAATGGACAGTATGTACATATTTGTTGAAGTTACGGTTGATCCAAACAATGATTTAAATCCTTTCGTTATTGAGGATTCTGTTATTTTTTTAACAAATGGAAATACCCAAAAAGTAATTTTAACCGCGTGGGGGCAGAATGCTTACTTCTATAATGGGGAAATCATTGGAGATACCACATGGGACAATGAGAAGCCTCATGTTATTTATAATTCAATTTTAGTTGACTCTGGCAAAACCTTGGAAATAAATGCAGGCGCTCAACTTTATTTCCACTCAGGAAGCAGGTTATATGTTAACGGTACTTTAAACGTTAACGGCACCTTGAATGAGAAAGTAGTTTTTCAAGGAGATCGCTTAGAAGAATTTTATGATAATAAACCTGGTCAATGGGAAGGAATTCATTTTCTTAAAGGAAGTGTCAGCAATAGAATTAGACATGTACAAATAAAGAACAGTATAGTAGGTATTCGTGTAGACTCTTTACCAGAAAACAATGACTCATCCTTAGTTTTACGCTCGTGTGAAGTATTTAATATACTCTCAAGTGGCATTATCGGTATAACCGCTAATGTATATGCATATAACACATTAATTTACAATATTGGTCAGCATGCTGTGCAGTTGGAATATGGCGGTAACTACTTTTTTGAGCATTGTACTTTTGCTGCATACTCATCATCTGTAATTAGTCATAAAGACCCTTTATTACGAATGAGTAATTACTTTGAAGCAAATAATAGTATTTATGCTTCAGATTTTTTTCAGGCACAGTTTGAGAATTGCATTTTAGATGGTGGTTTAGAAGATGAAATTGCTATAGATTTCTATCAAGATGCCTCACTAAACTATAACTATGAGATGAAAAGCAGTCTTTTAAAAACTAAAGAACACGCTCAAGACTCTAGCTTTAATGCCTGCCTTATCAATGAAAACCCAGAATTTGTTGATTTAAGCAACTTTGACTTTCACCTAGGTGACCTCTCACCCTGCATTGATGCTTCTCAAAATGGAAATATTTCAATTGATTTAGATGGGAAAAACAGACCGATAGGAAATGGATTTGACCTAGGGTGCTACGAATATGAGTAAATTTTCGTAAATTATATATAACCATCTTACTCTCACATGAATAAGCATAAAGCAATTTGGGACTTTATTTACTCCTTCCCAATTCAACTTTTTATGCTTCACCTTAAGAAGCATCATTTATTGTTGGGGATATGGTTGGTTATTGCTGCCATGTTCAGTGGGACTATCGCATCAAAGTTTGGAATTGCTTATTTATTTATGGATCCCGAATATCTAGGCGATGTAGGATTTTTAAGCTTTAGCTTTATAGGAGGAGGTTTTGCTGTACTTTTTGTTAGCTGGAATATCACAACCTATATATTAAATAGTTTTCGTTTTTCCTTTTTAGCAACGCTAAGTAAGCCCTTCACAAAATACTGCCTTAATAACTTTATTATTCCTATAATATTTGCCTTTCTATATCTAGGTCATTTTATTCATTTCCAGCTTTGGGTTGAAGAGGTTAGTTTTTTCGAATTTGCAATGAGACTTATGGGCTTAATTATTGGTTTTTTTGCTGTGTGCTTATTCTGTTTTGCCTATTTCTTTAGGACTAACACCAATGTTTCAAAATTTTTAGGTGTTGAACAAATTAAACCTGGCATCAAATATAAAAAAGTAAAAATCACAGCCTTTCGTGAGGATGACGAAAACCATAAAGAATGGAATGTTCGAAATTTTTTATCAAGTTGGCACTCTGTAAGGCTTGTTAGGGACACAGGACATTATGACGACAACACCCTTAAAGCCATTTTCAAACAAAACCATGTAAATGCGCTTATTATTGAAATAAGCTGCTTTATAATACTCATTGCTTTAAGTTTTTTGGATGAAATTAAATATTTCCAAATACCTGCAGCTGCAAGTATGCTCTTGCTATTTTCAATAGTCGTTATGTTTCTGGGTGCATTTGGTTATTGGCTAAGAGGTTGGCGCTATTTAATTATGATAATAGCACTGATCGTTTTAAATTTTGCTCTGCAACTTCCCTTCTTTGAGTTTCGACATTTAGCTTTTGGGATGAATTATAATAAAGCGCATATAGAATACAATGATTTTGCGCTCAATCAACTCAGTGAGTCAGCGTTGGTTAAAAAAGATTACGACCAAGGCATTCAAATACTAGAGAACTGGAAAAACAAATGTAGCTCAAAAGCTAATCCGAAACCAAAGTTAATTCTCATTAATTCTAGCGGTGGTGGTCTGCGTTCTTCACTTTGGAACATAAGGGTAATGCAATCCATAGATAAAGCCATTGGGGGTAAATTAATGAAACATGCCGCATTAATTACAGGTGCTTCTGGTGGCATGCTAGGCGCTGCATACTACAGAGAACTTTATTTGCGATTTATAAAAGGAGAAAACCTCAACCCTGCAGACTCAATTCACCTTATTAGAATGGGTCAAGATTTATTGAATGACTTGTCATTCACTTTACTTGTAAATGACACTTATAACCCATTCCATACAGTTAAAAAATGGGGACAAACATATCCAATGGATAGAGGTTATGCCTTTGATAGACATTTATTAGAAAACACCCATTCTCTTTTAGATAAAAATATCAATGATTATAAAAAAGATGAATTTGAAGGTCGCATACCAACTATGGTTTTAAGTCCAATAATTACTAATGATGCTAAAACATTGATGATATCTGCAC
>CAJXBJ010000100.1 GCA_913050195.1 uncultured Saprospirales bacterium | reverse complement strand
ATATAATAGTCCAAGGTACTGCTTTTTGCTTGTCCAGTATCTAAGCAAATTCAAATGCGGCCTAATGTTTTCTTTCTTATGCGTAAGAAAATCCATAAGCATTAGAATATTGATTTTTTTTAACCGACGTTCTTTTAATATGGCATAAGACTTTTCATTTTCCCTATTTCCCAACTCTATAATTAAATAGTCGTTGGGTAAATAGTTCAAATAGCGCCATTGTATATATGATGCATCTTTTATAATACTATTATTTGCAGCAACTATTTTTCGATCGTAAAAAGTTGACGGTATATCATCAACTATTTTAGCATAAGAATGGCGAAATACATGATGAGGTAAACTAAATGAAATTTTTAATTTAGGTGCTTGCCCAAAAGAGTATTTAAACTTATTTGTAAATATAGGGGTGCTTGCAGCATTTGTAAAGGTTAAGAAAAAGTCAACGCCTTCTTCAATGTTATTATCTTCAGTTGCAAAATAGGCTGTAGAAAAAAGCCCTTTGCCACGCAAAGAACTTTTAGTGAGCACTTTTTGTGGCATTGCAACTTTTACAATGTTATTGCCGTATTTAAAGCTAAAGTTATTTGTAGTTGCAATTGCTGCAAGATGGTCATTAAACAAAACTTTATAAAATGACCATGATTGATTAGGCTTTCTAAAATACCACCATTTCAAATAAGATGGATTGATAATATTGTCGTTATTTTCTTCACTAATAAACGCACTGATTTCTTGAAGCTCTGCAGCACTTACCGGCATTGACTCTATTTTTTCAGATTTCATCATAGCGTATTGGTAAAAGGCCAGAAATATTCTGTATAAAGTTTTTTTTATTTAATATGTTATGCTCATCGAAACACAATTCAAAGAAAGGTTTCTTTTTATTCCACTCATTTACGTAGAAGTTTTTAAGGTCAGTTCCGTTAATATACGGGTGTACCATTAGTTCTACAATAGAGCCTTTTTGTAATTTGTTTAATATCTTTTCGTATGACTTAGTTGTTGTGTTTGTGTGCTCAATAATGTCATGTATGCTTACCAATATATCGTTGGTATTGTTCTTAAGTCCTTTTCTGTGCCAGTTAGAAAGTATTTTTAAGAGGATTTGTTTAATTCCTTTTTTTGGCCTTTCTAAAAATAATTTAAAGTTAATCTGAGGAGGGTCAACAAGTCTAATAGGAAGGTTTGAGTCTTGGAAAAATGATTTAAAAACTGAAAAGACCATATTGTTCATATGGATGTGCTGATGTGAGTCGGCATGAGTTGCTGAAATATTAGCATTTTTTAAAAAATCAAACTGAGCTTTTAGTTCTTCTTCTATATCCCGCTTTTTTACTTTACCCTTAAGTATTCGCTTGTTTAAATTCCCCCAATCATAGAATTCCCCCTTATCGTTCGTGATACTTGACGTTCCAGTTAATGCAAGGCCTTCAGTAATACAAAAATGAAGACCAATACCAAGCTTTGGATGTTGCTTGGCAAGTTCTACGGCCTCAATGCTGCCAGGCATATTAACCATTAAAGTGGTGCTATTAATATTGCCAGCTAAATGACAATCAATGATAGCCTTATTTACTGAAGAACACAGCCCAAAATCATCTGCATTTACAATAAGTTTTTGCATTATTAAGTTAATGAAAGTTTGCCATCCTTATTGTAAAGGTTGAATTGAGTTAAATAATAACTCTCATCTGAAACTACTTCAATCCATTTTTTGTGTTTCCACCACCATGCTCTTTGTTTAGAAAATAGTCCAAGCTTTAAATGCGAGGCTACATAAGGGTGGCAGATAAGCTTAAGCTTGTTTAGTGCCCCGTCTTCACCATCTTCAAAGAGGCCTTCAAGTTTAGTTTCTATTTCATCAATTAATAAAATACTTGAAGACACTTCTCCATTTCCGTTGCAAAGAGGACATGATTCTGATGTGTCAACTTTTAGTTCTGGCCGTACTCTCTGCCTTGTTATTTGCATTAGCCCAAATCTGCTTAGTGGTAAGATTGTATGTTTTGCTTTGTCTTTAGACATTAGCTTCTTCATCTCTTCTTGCACTTTTTTACGGTGCTGGGGGTCTCGCATATCTATGAAGTCAATTATGATAATTCCTCCAATATCTCTCAAGCGTAAAAGTCGAGCAATCGCTGAAGCAGCATCCATATTAACAGAAAAAGCATTTGCTTCCGAGGACTTAGAGGCATCTACTTTATTTCCACTATTGACATCAACAACATAAAGTGCTTCTGTTTTTTCAATGACCAAATAAGAAGATCTGCTCAAATTAAAAATAGGTCTAAATGCAGCTTTAATTTGCCTTCTTACCTGATATTTATCAAATAATGGCTTTGAATTTGTGTAGTATTCAACTTTCTCTTCTAGACCAGGTGCAATGTTAGAAGTGTAGGATTTAATGTCCTCATAAAAGTCCTTGTTGTTTACTACAACCTTTGAAAAGCTATCATTTAAAATATCACGAAGTAGACTTTTTGTTTTTGCTTCTTCTTGCAAAACTTTAACATAACGGGCTTTTTTACCCCCATACTTTGCTAAGTTAGAAGTTAGGGTTTTCCACTTGTTGACAAGGTTTTGTAAATCTTGATTGAGTTCTGCAGCTTTTTTTCCATCAGCAGCAGTTCTTATGATTAAACCAAAGTTTGCAGGTTTGATACTTTCAACTAGCCGAAGTATGCGTTTTCTTTCACTACTAGTTCGAATGTTTTTCGAAAGTCTGACATGCGATTGGAAAGGAGATAAAATAAAATATCTGCCAGGGATATTAATTTCTGCTGATAGGCGTGCCCCCTTAGTTGAAATAGGCTCCTTTTCTACTTGAACTAAAAATTGATCTCCAGCTTTAATATGATTGTTAATCTGATCAGTTTTTACTAAACTTTCTTCATATCTAAAGTCCTTTAAAAGGGGGTTTTTGAACTTTCGATTTCTTACTAAATGAGCATATCGCTTAAAAGTGTTGTAGTGCACGCCTAGGTCAGTGAAATGCAAAAAAGCATCTCTTTCACTGCCAATATCAACAAACGCAGCATTCAAGCCAGCCATGATTTTTGTGACAGTGCCTAAATATACATCGCCCACTGACAGTCGTTTTTCTCTACGATCTTTATGATATTCAACGACAGTTTTGTCTTCCAACAATGCAATCTCCACCTCTTCAGCGGAGACCTGTATAACTAATTCTTTTTCCAATAGTTTTTTTTACCGAGATGAAACTTATCTAAATTGACAGGTTCAGGTAAGATGATTAAACGCTATTTTGCGTTCGGCAATTAACTATTTATTCTTCTTTTTATGGCGATTTTTTCTGAGCCTCTTTTTTCTTTTATGAGTGTTCATCTTCGCTCTTTTCCTCTTTTTTCCACAAGGCATAATTATAATCTTTTAAGCGTTAATAATTGTTTTGATAAATTGATTTATCATATCTGTTTCCTCTGGCTTTGCCAGTTTTTTGCATTCATTAAAATAAGTGATTGCTTTATCTCCTTCACCGTTCAGGTGATGTGCTTTGCCCAAATTTAACAATATATCTATATTTTTAGGTTGTTTTGAGTTTAACATTGTTAAGCGTTTAATAGCTTTTTCATATTGGGCTGAACGAATAGCCAAAACAGCTAATTGATATTGTGCAGGCAAAAAATCTGGTTTTTCTCTGCTAATTTTTAGCAAAAGTTGCACTCCAGACATAACATCGCCTTTATTATAAATATTCAAATTTGCTAGCTCATACATGGCATTATAATTAGTGCTATCCTTATTTATGATTTCTAAACAAATATCTTCGATAGATTCATTGATTTTATGTTTAAAATCTTCATTAATCTCTTTTTGTTCTAATTCTTTTAACCAAAGGATATTGTTTATGCTTTTTGCGCTATCAGTAAATGCCTTTATGTAATAATGCGCAGCCAAGCCATAAGCACCTAGGCCAAGATACACGGCAGACACTTTTAAATGGGCTTTGTGGGAGTTTTCCTTGTTCAGTAATTCTTTATAAAAAGCCACACTGTCTCTTTTAGGCTTAACTAATGAAGAAAGAAAAATAGATTCTAGACTATCTAATTTGAAATTATGTTTATGACCACTGTGTCTTTTATTAGGAACTTGATCAGTGGTTTTGAAATTAGGCGCGAGAAAATATCCTGTAAAAATCAGAATAATTGCTGAAAAAATAAGTGTTGACTGAAGTTTGTTCAAAGGTCAAGGCTTAATTATACCTTGCATTCATCCATTACCTTTTCTACAAAGGCATTTGATGGTTTAAATGCAGGTACGGTGCGTTCAGGGATTTCAATGGTGATATTTCTTCGAATATCACGACCATATTTTTTGGCTTTTTTCTTAACAATAAAACTTCCAAAACCTCTTATGTGAATATTTTCACCTGTGGCTAAAGTATCTTTAACTGTATCAAAAAATGTTTCTAATGTAACTAATACATCTACTTTGGGAATACCCGTGTCTGAAGCAATTTTATTGATAACATCGACTTTTCTCATAAGACTGTTTTTATGGTTTTTGTTGATTAGAGAGCAAAGTTCTACATTTTTCACAGAAATGGAAATTCCTAGATAGTTTTTTTTATATCTTGCTGATAATTCAGGGCTTATGTATAGGTCGTCGCAAGATTTAGGTAGGGATTTATTAGAATGGTATTATGAGCATAAACGATCGCTTCCATGGCGACAGACAAAGGATCCATACAAAATATGGTTATCAGAAATTATATTACAGCAGACGCAGGTAAAGCAAGGGCAAGCATATTATGAGCGATTTGTGAAAGCCTTTCCAGATGTTTTAGCCCTTGCGAACTCAGATGTTAATTTGGTTTTAAAGCTTTGGGAAGGCTTAGGTTATTACTCTAGGGCGCGTAATTTACATAAGGCAGCAAATCAGGTTTTAATTGATTTTGAAGGGGTGTTTCCAAACAACTATAACGACTTATTGAAGTTAAAAGGCGTGGGGCCATATACTGCGGCAGCTATAAGCTCTATTGCGTACGGAGAGAAACAAGTCGTTGTTGATGGTAATGTGATTCGTTACATGAGTAGATTACATGCAATAGAAGCACCTAAAAATTCAACAAGGTCAAATATTTTGGTTAAAAAAGCAGCTTTAGATCAATTGGGTGCTCTTCCACCCGGTGACTTTAATCAAGCTATGATGGAATTTGGAGCTCTCCACTGTAAAGTGCATAATCCACTGTGTATGGAATGTTTTGCATCAAATCAATGTGAATCTTACTTATTAAATAAAGTTCAGGATTTTCCGCGAAAAAAAAAGGCATTAATAAAAAGGGAACGCTTTTTTAATTATGTTATAGTTCATTTTCACGGTAAAATAGCAATAGCTCAGAGGACAAAGAAAGATATTTGGCAGGGGTTAAATGAATTTTTGCTTTTAGAAGAAAATGCTAAGTCATCAGTAGCTGAGTTGGAAATGTCTTTGATTCAAAAATGGAATCTAAGCGAAAAAATTAAGCTTATTCAGGATTGGGAAATTCAAACTTTAAGTCATCAGAAAATTTATTCTCGTTTCTTTATTGTTAAAATAAATGCGTCCTTGCTAGATGATTTTAAAATGTATAATTTTGTATCGATCAAGGACTTAAGAAAATATGCTTACCCAAAAAGCATACTTAGGTTTTTGGAAAAAAATAAATTACATTTGAAATAGTTTTATATTAAAAAAACATATTTAAAAAATAAAAATGAGAACCTTAAATAAAGTACAGTTAATTGGTAGACTTGGTAAAGACCCTGAAATACAAAGATTTGATAATGGAGGGGTTATAGCTAAATTCCCACTAGCGACATCAGAAATGTATAAAGACAAAATGGGCAATCAAGTAGAAAACACAGAATGGCATAATGTTGTGGCTTGGCGAAAACTGGCTGAAATTGCAGAATCATACATAAGAAAGGGTTCTTCTGTATATGTTGAGGGTAGGATTAAGACAAGATCTTGGGAAGACAGCAATGGAAATAAACGGTATATGACTGAGGTGGTTGCAGATAACTTCATTATGTTAGATAAAAAAGGAGATAATGTCCAGTCCAATACAGTTTATAATGAAGAAAGTAATGTTAGTGAAAATGTAGAAACTTATCAGGAGGCAGACGATTTACCATTTTAAGTTTCAATAAATTTATTTAGTGGACTTTCCCCTGAATATTTTATTTTATATAGAGCCAGCACAGCTAAGTTTTTGGATAGTGCTGGTT
>CAJXBJ010000099.1 GCA_913050195.1 uncultured Saprospirales bacterium | reverse complement strand
TATAAAAAAGCCAAACAAGAATGGTTTGTCTGGCTTTTTTGAGTTCTGTTCATTTATGCTATTTACATTCGCATCCACCATCTTCGATGTCTTTGATAGCATTTTTGTATTCGCTCGTTGATCCAAAGTCGTCTTTACAAACTTCGGAGGTTATTGATGATCCTAGAACATTACAAGTGCAGTCCTTACACCTACTACATGAGCTAAACATCAAACCAATGCTGAATAGCGTTAATAATATTTTGATTTTCATGATAATGTAATTTTGTTTGAACTGAAATTAAGGAAAGTTTGAGCATAAAAAAAGCCGAACAAGAATAACTTGTCCGGCTTTGTACCCGGGGCCGGAATCGAACCGGCACGGACGCAATGTCCACAGGATTTTAAGTCCTGCGTGTCTACCAATTTCACCACCCGGGCGCCTAATAAAAAACCCCTTCGAAAAGGGGTTAGTAATGAGCGGGAGACGGGATTCGAACCCGCGACCCCGACCTTGGCAAGGTCGTGCTCTACCAGCTGAGCTACTCTCGCATTCTTTTAAGATCGTTTCCTCTTGTATTAAGAGGATTGCAAATATAAAACAAAAAATAAAAACTTAGTCCTCTTTGAGCTTTTTTTGAATCTCGCTGAACTTTAGCATTGCATCCATGGGGGTTAGGTTGTTAATGTCAACGGATTCTAGATGCTTAATTACTTCACTAACCTTTGGGTCTTCCCATTGGAATAGATTCATTTGCAGATTTGAAGGAAGGGCTTGTAAAGCCTCTTTATTGTCATTTCCAGAACGACTTTCTTCCAACTTTTGCAAGACTTCATTGGCTCTATTTATAATAGCTTTTGGCATACCTGCAATCTCTGCTACATGTATACCAAAACTATGTTCACTACCGCCTTTTGCGAGCTTTCTTAAGAAAATTATCTTTTGCCCAACCTCTTTTACAGAAACGTTATAGTTTTCTATGCGTTCGTGTGTATTTGCTAATTCATTTAGCTCGTGGTAGTGCGTGGCAAATAAAGTTTTAGGGCGACAAGGATGATGGTGTAAGTATTCTGTTATAGACCAAGCTAGTGATACCCCATCAAAGGTGCTGGTGCCTCTACCAATTTCATCTAATAGAACTAATGAGCGCTCTGATAGGTTATTGATGATGCTTGCGGTCTCATTCATTTCAACCATGAATGTGGATTCGCCTGAAGAAATATTATCCGATGCGCCCACTCTGGTAAACACTCTGTCAACAAGCCCAATTTCAGCTTTACTTGCTGGTACAAATGATCCCATTTGAGCCATTATGGTTATTAGCGCAACTTGGCGTAATAATGCAGATTTACCAGCCATATTAGGTCCTGTAATCATCATTATTTGCTGTTTTTTGTCGTCTAAATATATGTCATTAGCTATATAGGGATTGTCTGTATCTAATTGTTGTTCAATAACTGGGTGCCGTCCATCTTTTATATCTATGCTCTTACTTTCTGTTATAGCAGGTTTTCTGTAACTATTTTTAATAGCGTTTTTTGCAAAACAATTTAAGCAGTCTAGACTAGCTATTTGAGTTGCATTTTTTTGAATGTCTACTATGAAGGGATAAGCAAAGTCAATTAATTCGCTATAAAGAGCACTTTCTAAACGCCTTATTTCTCCTTCTGCATTCAGTATTTTTTCTTCGTATTGCTTTAATTCTTCTGTTATATAACGTTCCGCATTAACAAGTGTCTGTTTGCGAATCCAATGTTCAGGAACCTTATCCTTGTGAGTGTTTCTTACCTCTATGTAATAGCCAAATACATTGTTAAAAGCAATTTTAAGATTGGGTATGCCAGTGGATTCCACTTCTCGATTCTTCATATTCTCTAGATATTGTTTTCCAGAGTTTTGAATATCCCTGAGCTCATCCAAGCTTTTGGATACGCCCGTTCTTATAACAAGTCCTTTATCTAAGCTAATTGGAGGTTCATCAACTAGTGTATTATGTATTTTTGATTGCAGTTCACTGAGTGGCTTTAAGGCTTGCTCAATATTTTTAAAGGCAGTTGATTTTTCTCTACTTAAGGTTTGTTTGATTTTTTCTATAGCCTCATGAGCATATAAAAGTTGTCTAAATGCACGCGGACTAATTTTCCTTAAACTTAATTTGGAAACTAGACGTTCTAAATCGCTTATTTCATCCAAAGCAGCTTCTATGTGATCTCCTAAATCAGGATTTTTGATAAGGTTTTCTACAATGTTTAATCTCTCTTCAATTGTGGTCTTATCTTTTAAAGGCAGTAATATCCAACGCTTGAGTAGTCGACCGCCCATTGGGGTTTGAGTTTTGTCTAAAACACTTAGTAGAGAATGCCCTCCACCTTGACTAGGATAAATTAATTCAAGATTATTAATGGTGAACTGGTCAATCCACACATAGTCCTCCGAAGACATTGGTTGAATACTAGAAATATGCTCTAATTGGTGATGCTGAGTGTTTCCTAAGTAGCTTAATATAGCTCCTGCAGCTATAATACCTTTATGTTTGTTTTGAATTCCAAAACCTTTTAGAGATTTGACTTTAAAATGTTTACACAATTCGTCAAAAGCATATTCGTGTTTAAAGACCCAGTCCTCTAAGCCATACATATAAAAAATGCCACCAGTCATATGTGCACAATCTTTACGTTTTCGCTTAAGGTGCAGTAGTTCCTTTGGTTTAAAACTATGTAATAGTTTTAAGATATACTCTTCTGTGCCTTCAGCAATCATAAATTCACCAGTAGATACATCGACAAAGGCTAAGCCTATTGCTTTTTTATCAAAATGAATGGCAGCAAGGAAATTGTTTTGTTTGTAGTCTAAGATTTCATCATTAAACGTAACTCCAGGGGTTATAACTTCAGAAACACCTCGTTTGACTATTTTCTTAGTTAATTTAGGATCTTCAAGTTGATCACATATAGCCACTCTATAGCCGGCTTTTACAAGTTTTGGTAAGTAGTTGTTTAAAGCATGGTGTGGAAAGCCTGCTAATTCCATTTCTGAGGCTGCACCATTAGATCTCTTTGTCAATACAATGCCTAAGACTTTTGAGGCTACAATAGCATCTTCACCAAAAGTTTCATAAAAGTCACCAACTCGAAATAAAAGTATAGCATCTGGATATTGCTCCTTGATGCCATTGTATTGTTTCATTAAGGGTGTTTCTTTCTTGGCGACCATGCGTAAAAATACTACTTTCGGTAGTGATTAAAAACGATTTTTAAGCTTAAGTTCGTAAGAATGAGGAAGTTAAAGCTCAATGAATTAGGAAGAGTCAGTTTAGAGGCTTATAAAGCTAAAAAAAAGCATCCAATCGTCTTCGTATTGGACAATATTCGCTCACATCATAATGTAGGTTCTTCTTTTCGAACAGCAGATGCTTTAGGTATTGAAAAACTCATACTTAGTGGTATAACGCCGAAACCACCTCATCGCGAGATTCAAAAGACGGCACTTGGTGCTACATTATCAGTTGAATGGTTGTATGAAGCCTCAATTCAAGATAGTCTTAAGCAATTAAAAGATGAAGGCTACCTTATTATTGCTGTTGAGCAAACAGATAGTAGCGTAATGCTCAATGACTATCAGCCATCTCAGGATGATAAAATAGCTCTTGTTTTTGGTAATGAGGTTAATGGAGTCACTGATGAAGCATTAAAGTTAGCTGATATAGCATTAGAGATTCCGCAATATGGAACAAAACACTCCTTTAATATTTCTGTTAGTCTTGGCATTGTAGGATGGGATTTATTGCAAAAAATAAAGCTCCTTTAGTTGTTGTAATTTAAACCAATAAAAAAGCCGTCCATATTGGACGGCTTTTACAAACTCTCAAACAATTAACTACTTACAGTACTTGTTTTACTTCTACTCTTCTATTGAAGGTATTTGCACGTGAGTAGTTTTTAGATAAAGGATCTGCCTCCCCTTTTGCAGAAACTTGAATTTTGTTTCCATCAATCATAAAGTATTTCACTAAGTGATCTTTCACTTTATTAGCTCGTCCTTCACTTAATTTTAAGTTGTACTCTTCTCTGCCCGTTTCATCAGCATGTCCAATCAACATAATTTTCATTTCAGGATTTGCTTTCATTGTAAATGCTACTTGAGCAATTTTGCTTACTTCAGAATAAGCGATATTCGTAGAGCTTGACTCAAAGTAAATCATTGGTAGAGACTTAGCAGCACCACCACCTTTAAGACCAATCATACCACCTTCAGAATACGCTTTACCAATTGTGATACCTTGGTAATTTACAATTGTGCCAATTTTAGAATTTGGCTCTTTGTCATGAACATCTGGAACACCATCTTTATCTGTATCAATAGAAACACCACTACCATCAACTTCAGAACCTTTAGGAGTAAATGGTTCTTTGTCCATATCATCTGAAACACCATCGCCGTCAGAATCAATTGATGTGCCATCACCATATACTTTAACACCTTCTGGAGTTTCATTATCCTTGTCAAAGGTATTTGCAACACCATCGTTATCATCGTCATTAGTTAATGCTTCTACTTTGCTTTTTGTTTCAGCCATATCTGCCAACAAGTTATCAAATGGATTTTGACGATTTAAAGGTTCTTCTTCTTCGTCTAATCCTAAGTGATACGTTAAGCTTACACCCATATATGAATACATATCTTTACTTGATCCATCTACTTCCCAAGCATCTAGCTTATCTGTATTAACATTACGGAATGTCATATTGATTCCAAGGTCAAGATTGTTTTTTAATTGATAGTTGCATATCAATCCAATAGGCATAACAGCTTCAGTTGTTTTACCTGATGTCTTTTGAAGCTCGCCATCTACCAAGCCTGTTAAGTCAGAATCAAATTTAACTAAGCCATGGCCAATTTTCACGAAAGTAACCCATTTAGAACTACCAGCTGTTTTTGGTATTAAAAGAGAATTTAGGTTTATTAATGCACTAATATTAGCTTCTAAAATATTAGTTGAGAATGTTTTGCCATTAGGGTAGTCTCCGTGATCAGCTTGGATACCTCTGCGTGTTCCTGATAAACTTCCATATAATAACTCAGCTTGAATGCCAAAAATTGGACTTAGCGTTTTATTAATAGCCAATCCTAGGCCAAACTTAGTTTCATTGTTATAGTTAGAAACAGGATAAAAATCATACTGACGAATGTCACCGTAAAAGTGCAGTAACCCTAATGAAGGAGTAATGCTCATATTGTCAGTAAGCTTCGCTTTTTCCTCTTGTGCACTAAGACCAAACGTACTTAGAGTGATAAGAAGTAAAGCGGCAAATTGTAATACTAATTTTTTCATTTGTTTTAGAGTTTTTTCTTTTCAACACGCAAAAGTAAGAAAATTTATATTCTAAAAAATAATATTAATGAAAATATTGAAGGGCCATGTAAAGGTTATTTCTGTTAATTATTGTATTTTTTCCTTTGGATTTAGCTATGAAGTTATTCATTAAGATATTAGTAATTAGTTCTATTTACCTGCCATTTGGTGATTTACAAGCTCAGCTATACGTAGATCCTAACACTAGTCAAAATGACTTAATTCAGAGCATTGTAGGGGAAAACGTATCTATTTCAAATGTGGTTTTAAATTGTAATTCAAATGCATTTGGGACCTTTGAGGGCTACAGCTCTAATCTGGGCATTGACTCTGGAATTATCTTAAGTACAGGCAATGCTCTTGGCGCTGTAGGGCCAAATAACTCTGGAAGTACTTCTGGTCAAAATAATTATTCGGGGGATGCGGATTTGAATGCCATTATTTCTCCTAATGTGACTGAGGATGCATGTGTGCTTGAATTTGACATAGCACCTGATTGTGATACGCTTGGGATTAGGTTTGTCTTTGGGTCAGAAGAGTATCCTGAGTATGTGAATTCATATAATGATGCATTTGCATTTTTTATAAGTGGGCCTAGTATGCCTCAGCAGAATATTGCGCTTTTGCCTAATTCAAATACCCCAGTAACTATCTCTAATGTCAATAATGGGACTACTAATAATGGACCATGTTCTAATTGTAATTACTACATACCAAATGGTACAGGTGCTTTTAGTCAATCTCAATACAATGATCCTAATGTTATTGAATATGACGGTTTTACTATACCTCTTTTGGCAAAAATAGCTGTGAATCCTTGTGATACATATCATATGAAACTTGCCATTGCCGATGCAGGAGATGATTCTTTTGATTCGGGGGTTTTCATAGAGGCTAAAGGTCTTAGTTGTATTAGTAATAAAAGTGTTGAAATGAGGATTGATTCTTTAGTGAG
>CAJXBJ010000098.1 GCA_913050195.1 uncultured Saprospirales bacterium | reverse complement strand
GTCTCAAAATCATTTTTATCAATCCCTACAGTATTACCAGGCAATCCAAGACCATTAACCAGTCTAGGCGCAAAGTAACCCATTACAGAATCAATATAGGTAACAGATTTTGTCAAACTCATATTTGGATTTGTAGTTATGCCATTGATATGCGCATTTGTACCATCAGTTGTTGGTAAACCAACTGCTGGAGCAATCACATCTGCCAACATTGTTGAATCCCAATAATCCCATGGTGCACTCTCAGATGAGTTCCCAGTCATAAGAGGAAAGACATTCTCGACTGACTCTGTAATTGTTGTTCCACCTTGATCCACAAAACCAATAAGATCTTGAGAGGCGTCCCATGCAGCCATAGTATAAGGATCACTATAACCGGCATTAATTAAAACATCATTATTTCCAAGATCATTAGCTTTTTTCATCACATCATGACTACCACTAATATCCGTAGTCACTAATCCAATCAAAGCTACAGAAACATCACCTGTAGTAAAAATAGCTGTTGGGTCCGTAGGACAATGCACTGCAGCCATAGGCACATCTCCTGCCTCCAACCAGCTGAGGTCTCCCATACCTCCGCCCATGCTCAACACCATATTAATGTCGTCAGAAACGCCTTTATGGTTTTCCATATTCATAATAGGATATCCAACTGGTGCAGTAAATGGAGTTAGACCTCCATAGCCATCCCAATCTCCTTGAACAGCAGTATCAATAGCCGGATAAGCAACATTATTTGAATCTAGAAGCAAGAACTTTGGAAGTTGTATTTCTTCAAGTTTATCAACTGTTGCGTAACCCAAAGCTACCCAACCGCCTGAGCCTTGACCAGAAAGGACAATCCTAGATGTATCAATTCTGTAAGGATTACCATTCATGGCTGTTAAACGCATATACCTAACAGCTGCTTTACAATCTTGAATTGCCCTGTATACAGCCGTCATTAAACTTGCAGCCCTTTCTGATTGGGTCGTCAAGAAAGGATTCCACCCTAAACGGTAATCAATATTTGCTACAACATATCCTCTTCTTGCATATGCTTCACAAAACTGTGTAGATGCAAAATCATCCTTCATTCCCGTAGGATTCGTATTATGAATAATTGGCAAGAAAGTACCTGTATGCATATGTATAATCAATGGTCGGGCATCAGCAGTATCTCCGCTTGGCTCATAAACATCCATTGATAGTGACGGTTCCTGATAAATTGGTGTACCGGCAAATGGTGTTCCAGGAGGGCCTACCTCCATAGAATCCGTAACAATAAAACCTGTCGGAATTGGGGCTCCAGATATTATCCCTATATTCATACCATAAACAATATCTGTTGAATCCTTATCAACAGCTGTAAAGACCTCATCTAGATATCGGGTCTGAGCGTTTAGGCCACTCCAACAAAGTATGGCCATAAATAAAATTGGTAATCCTCTTTTCATATAAATTTTCTTTAAATAATTAAGTTTCTAAAAAATGAGTCTTAAATATAAGGAAATTATAAATTATCCCAATCAAACGATATAGACAGATATGCTAAGCGTCCTATATAAGGTCCACCATATACATGAAGAACCTTATTGTTTAACAGATTTGACACCCCCATTTTTGCAGTAATATTATGTTGTGGCCATTTATAGTTAACCTGAGCATCAATATAGTCATATGTAGGCACATTTCCTGTAAATTGAGGAGATCCTTCATATACGAAACCTTGAATCCATTTATAGTTTATATTAAAACCAAGATTCCTAATAGCTGTACCCTCTATAAATATATCCCTGCCACTAAAACCTATATTATATTTATGCTCTGGCGTGTTATAAGCAGGAATAATTGGATCATCAACATTTTTATTTAGTTTATTCCATGAATAATTACCATTGATTGCGAAATATTTACCCAAGTAATAATTCAAACCTATAGAAAACCCCTGTGTGCTAATTAGGCTATCTGAATTAGTTGCAATGCGATATATGTCATTTATAGATGCTGTATTAATGCTTGTTACAAAAATATCTGCTCCAGTAACAAAACCAATAAAATTTCTATACCAGCTATAATACCAACTTGCATCAACATAAAGCCTTTTTCCAACAGTACCTCTATAACCCATTTCAATAGACCTAACGCGCTCTGGCTCAATAGGGCCTAAATTAAAATAATTTAAAGTATCTCTGTTCTGTGAAACTAAAAAGTCTCCCAATGACTCCAATGTAACTAAAGAATCATAGCCAGATATATTGCCCACAAGCTTAGCTCTTCCAATATTGTAGTACATATACTGATTTAAGAGCGTTGGATTACGAATTGCAGAACTAAAAGTCATTCTTACAGTATGATCTAAAGTTGGCTTTAAAACAACAGATGCTGCAGGAGAAACCAATAAAGGAAAGTTCTCATTTTTATCTAAACGCACTGTGGACTTTAATATCATACGATCATCAAATGTCCTCTTTTCAAAACCGCCATAAAGCCCAACCTCCCTATTAGTTATTACAACATCACCAGTATCAATAAATAAAGAACCTTCAGATTTTGGTGTATATAATCGACCATTGGCACCTATTGTAAACAAAGCTATTTTAGTATCAAATTTTCTCTCAGCGTGTATATGATAAAGCGCTGACTTATCTTTAATTCGAGATCCTCCTTCCAAAAAGCTTGTTTTTGATGTTATCTCCTGTAACATAGAGTCAAAAGCGGCTGTGCCAGGCTGAAAAAAATCTGTCATCTCGAAAGGCGCGTAAGCTTGATTAGCAACATCCTCAGCTTCCGCATGCCATGCAGCTAAAGAATCTGGATACAATGCTAAAATAGAATCAATACCATCAATATTAAATTGCTGACCTATTTGCGGATACCAAACAAAGCTTGGGTCAAGATCTCTTACTCTATCTGTAATCTCTGCAGACCAATACTGCCTATACCTATTGCTCCAATCCCAATCATCACCTGCAGCATCCTGCATTAAGAATGCAGTTAGAACAGCATCATAAGAATTACCAGCATCCTCATGTGTTGCATATGCCCTCACAAACCATTCATCCTTTTTGTTTAGCTCAATCCTATTTTGAAAAAATAAAATATCCTTAAGACTAAAGCGATTATCTCCCTGATATACTGTAGTTCCCGTGCCAAAATTTGAAGCTCCAATTAATTCTATGCTATCCTTAATTTTATAATGCATAGCAAGTGAAGCCTTAAAGTTTCTAGTATTATAGTCAACTATATCTTTTTCCCAATAGCCCGTTCTATGCCAACGATTAAGACCTGGTGTTTGCCATTTTGCTTGTGCATCCAAAGCATGATTTATATTTGAGTACAAATTCTCATCCCCGTAACGGTTAATTGCATCATAGCCGCCTGGGTTGTTATTATCTGTATCCAAATCAGCAACAGATGCGTCATTATCAGCAACCCAATCATCTGCACGCATGTAAAAAAGGTTTAACTTATATGCAAACTTGTCTTTCCCTTGTTTATTCTTAAACACTTTAGCGTATCTAATTCCATATTCCTGTAAGTCTCTTTCACCTGCTTTAACATGGGCTGAAAAACCCGGAAACTGAAAAGGGCTTTTTGTCTGCATACTTATTACTCCATTAAATGCATTTGGCCCATAAAAAGCTGAACTAGCTCCAGCAATTATCTCCACCTTCATAAGGTCTAATTCTGACGCTCCCAAAAAGTTGCCTAAAGCAAAGTTCAATCCAGGAGATGCATTATCAACGCCATCAATGATCTGAAGGGACCTAACTGGCGAAGTACTATTAAAACCCCGTGTATTCACAACCCTGAAGCCTAGACTGGCAGAAGTCAAATCAACGCCTTTCATATGACTTAATCCTTCATAAAAATTTGATGCTGGTGTTTCTTTAATTCCTGCTATAGTCATTGCCTCTACAGTAAGAGCAGACTCCTTCATCTTATCCGTAATTCGACTTGCCACTACATCTACTGTCTCTATATTAAAGTCTGAAGACTTTAGCTTAACTTTTACTTTCTGCGAAGCGTTATCAATAACATACTCCATAGTTTGATATCCCATGTAAGAAAGCTGTAAAGTAACAGGATACTCAGACTTAGTAATAAGCTCAAATCTGCCATTAACATCCGTCATAATACCTTCCCCACTTCCCTTAACTATGACTGTTGCCCCAATCAAAGGCTCCGCTGTTTTAAAGTCACTAAGCTGACCTTTTATTTGACTTTGAGCAAGCAATGAAGAACCAATAAAAAAGAATAAAACAAAGAAGTGTGCTTTGATAGCATTTAATTTCAAATACATGGGATCGGCAAATTGTACTTATTAAATATACAATAAAAACTGTTCTACATATTAGAAAACAATCTATTTAACATGATAAATCAAAGGATTTAATAAACACCATTATTGTTCATCAAACAAAAAGCGCTGTTTATTTTAAAAAAACTTTGGTTTATCGGAAAGCCCTATGTTTTAAGTAAGTGCCTTTATAAATTGCTTGCTCATTAAAACCAAAAAATCATGAAATCATATAAGATAATTAGACGATCAACATGGTGGTCAACAAATAGACTATTAAAGAGCGTAGAAAAAGCACTTCACAATAGTTCAAAAGACGGTTGGAATATAGAATCCATTGCTTTTGGAACAGATCTACTCATGTTACCCAATGCTTTCATAACCCTGTCAAAAATAGAGGGTCAGCAATAAGCTCATTAAGTATTTACTTCAATATAGATCTAGAAATCACAATACGCTGCACCTCTGAAGTGCCTTCGTATATTTGTGTGATCTTAGCATCTCTCATTAGACGTTCAACATGGTATTCCTTAACAAAGCCATAACCTCCATGTACTTGAACAGCCTCTGTGCTTATCCGCATAGCTGCTTCGGAAGCAAAAACTTTGGCCATTGAGCCTGTTAATGTGTAATCAAGGCCATTGTCCTTTTGATAAGCTGCTTTTAAGCAGAGCAAGCGAGCTGCCTCTATTTCTGTAGACATATCTGCTAACTTAAACTGTATTGCCTGATGATTACATATTTCAGTACCAAATGCTTTTCGCTCCTTTGAATAAGCCAACGCTAATTCATAAGAACCAGAAGCAATTCCTAGCGCTTGAGCTGCAATACCAATACGGCCACCAGCTAATGTTTTCATAGCAAACTTAAATCCAAAACCATCTTCTCCAATTCGATGATCCTTTGGCACTTTAACATCGTTAAACATTATAGAGTGCGTGTCTGAGCCTCGAATACCTAATTTATTCTCCTTAACACCAACCTGAACGCCTTCCCATGAAGCATCTACGATAAAGGCATTTATACCCCTATGCTTTTTCTCAACGTCTGTTTGAGCAATAACTAAAAACACACCTGCACGCCCACCATTTGTTATCCAGTTTTTAGTACCGTTTAAAAGATAGTGATCTCCCATATCAATTGCAGTTGTCCGCTGAGAAGTTGCATCTGAACCAGCCTCAGGTTCAGAAAGACAAAATGCACCTATTTGCTTTCCTTGAGCTAAAGGAATCAGGTATTTTTGTTTTTGCTCTTCTGTGCCAAAAGATTCTAGACCATAACAAACCAATGAGTTATTTACTGAAATCATAACAGAAGCAGAGGCATCTACTTTTGATATTTCCTCCATTAGTAACACGTAAGATATTGTATCCATACCACTTCCTCCATACTCCGGAGACACCATCATTCCTAGAAAACCTAGCTCACCCATTTGATGAATAAGTTCCTGAGGGAAGCTCTGATTCTCATCCCTTTCAATAACTCCCGGCTTCAAAACATCATTTGCAAAATCTCTCGCCGCTTTTTGAATCATCAATTGCTCTTCTGTAAATTCAAAGTTCATGTTTCGTTAATTTTATTTATTAATGCTGTTGTTGAATAACCCTCTGTCATAGGAATAAGTTCAACTTTACCACCATAGCTTTCTACAAAGTTAGCACCTACAACTGATTTTTTATCATAATCAGCACCCTTTGCTAAAACATCTGGCTTAATCTTTTCAATAATAGTCTCAGGTGTTTTGTCGTCAAATAACAAAACAGCGTCTACAAAAGACAAGGCACTCAATGCTAACGCCCGACTATTTTCATCATTTAAAGGCCTATTGGGGCCTTTATTTAGCTTAACTGAATTATCTGTATTCAAACCAATTACTAGCCTATCTCCTTTATTTGCCGTTAACGCTAAATACTCAATATGTCCTCTATGAATTATATCAAAACATCCATTAGTAAAAACAATCTTTTGATTTTTTAAGCGCCAATGTGCTAAACGCATTAAAAGAGCATCTATATCGACCATTTTATCATGAATAACACTTAAAACACTCATGATTTTTTAAGCCATTTGGTTACCAGTGGTAAAAAAATAACTGACACAACTCCTACAACGATAACTAATAAGGTCTGCGCAGTATGACCAATGAATGCAAAAGATAGCCCTAATTCTTTTGACTCACCATATAAGCTCATACACATTTGCACACAGAAATGATAGGCCCCTATACCTCCTTGAACAGGAGC
>CAJXBJ010000097.1 GCA_913050195.1 uncultured Saprospirales bacterium | reverse complement strand
ATGTTGGAGATGTTAAAGAGGCCTTTGTCGAACATCTTTTTGAAAAGGAAGGTCGCCCAGATGTTGTAATTGCTAATCCTGCAAGGGCCGGTATGCATGCGGATGTTATTAGAGTTCTTTTAAAAATTCAACCAGACAGAATAGTGTATGTAAGCTGCAACCCAAGCACACAGGCAAGAGATGTTGCTATGCTAAAAGATAAGTATACACCAGTTAAAATATGTCCAGTGGATATGTTTCCACATACTTTACATGTAGAGAATGTGCTATTGCTAACTAGAAATGATTAACATGTCGGTTTCAGATAAAGTCAACACAATAGCGGTTAAGCATTTTCTAAATAATGAAATGAAAGTGCTAGACGCTTATTTGAAAAAGAGCGTAAAGAGTCCTTATTGGATTTTAGATAAAATAACATCATACATGTTAAAGACAAAGGGTAAGCAAATGCGCCCTATGTTTGTATTTCTTGTGCATAAGTGTTTTGCACCTATAAATGAAAGGGCATACGTTGCAGCTTGCCTAATTGAATTATTGCATACTGCTACACTAATTCATGATGATGTAGTTGACGAAGCAGATTATAGAAGAAACTGGTTTTCTATAAAAGGATTATGGAAAAATAAAATAGCTGTCTTAAGTGGAGATTTTATACTTTCTAGAGGAATGCTTCTAGCTTTAGAAAACAAAGAATATAGAATGCTTGAGATTGTTTCTAAAGCAGTAAAAAAAATGAGTGAAGGGGAGTTGCTGCAATTAGAGAAGAGTCGCCGTTTAAACTTAGATGAGGGCTTGTATGAACGTATTATTAAAGAAAAAACAGCTAGTTTATTAGCGGCATGTTGTGCAAATGCAGCAATATCAGCAGACTGTCCTGATAATATTGTAGATAAGATGTGGGATTTAGGCGAAAATATTGGCATGGCATTTCAAATTCAGGACGATATTTTAGATTTTAGTTCTGCAAGTTCTGGTAAAATAAAAGCGGGAGATCTAAAAGAACAAAAGCTTAGCCTTCCCTTTATTCATTTAATTAATAATAGCTCAGCAATAAATCGAAGAAAATACATCAACATAATAAAGCGAGGAAATAGCGATGATAAGAAATTAGCATTCTTGTTAAATCAACTTAAAAGTTCTGGTTCTATTGACTATGCGATCAATAGAATGATGGCATATTTACAAAAAGCAAAAGACATTTTAATAGAAATTCCAGAATCAGAATCAAAAAAACATTTAGTTAGCCTTATTGACTATGTAAGTCAAAGAAAACATTAAACCATGCTCAATAGTTCCTCTAAATATTTTCGGTCATTTGATAGTCTCGGTATCTTATGCTGTCCCCCAAGCTTTCCTTTGCTTTTTAACCATCTATAGAATAGTCCTTTAGGTGCAATTTGTATTTTTGGCATTTTTATGGTGTAATTGTTAAAGCGCTTTGCCTCGTAGTCTGAGTTAACTGCTTTGAGTTTTTCGTCTAGAGCTTCTGTAAATAATGTTAGGTTATTTGGTGCTTTCTCAAACTCAATTAGCCATTCATGTCCTCCGGCTTCTCCATTTGAAAAGTATATTGGTGCTGCAGTAAACTCTTGTAAAAGGGCGTCACTTTTTTTACAAGCATAAGCCAAGGCTTTTTCAGCATTTTCGATAATTAACTCCTCACCAAAAGCATTTATAAAATGCTTTATTCGGCCACTTACCTGAACTTTGAAGGGGAACGTATTTGTAAATCGAACTGTGTCACCAACAATATAGCGCCATAGTCCCGAATTTGTGCTGATTACAATAGCATAATTATGTCCTTTTTTAACTTCTGTAAGGTCCAATGTTTTAGGCTGCTCTTTATCCCATTCAGCCATTGGAATAAACTCATAATATATTCCATGATTTAATAAAAGCAGCATGTCATCATCAGTTGCAAAACGTTGAAAAGCAAAGAACCCTTCAGAGGCATTATAGGTTTCATAGTAGCACATTTTACTACTTTTAATAATATTCTTGTATTGCTCTTTATAAGGGGTAAAGCTAACACCACCATGCATATATAGTTCTAGGTTTGGCCATATGTCTAAGAGGTCTTTTTTGCCGCTTATTTCAAAAAGCTTATTAATGAGAACTAAGGTCCAAGATGGCACGCCAGAAATTTGTGTTACATTTTCAACAAGAGTCTCTTTGGCCATTTGCTCAAGTTTTTGATCCCAATTATCTAACAAGGCAGTTTCTAGACTAGGTGTTCTAAAGTAGCGAGCCATAAATGGCAGATTTTGTAAAAGAACAGCAGATAGATCACCAAAGGTAATCTGATCATTATGCCTGCTTAATTCGTGGCTACCACCGATAATTAAGCCTTTTCCCTTATCAAACATTTTAGAGTTTGGGTTAGCATCACAGTAACAGGCCATTAAATCTTTACCTGATTTATAATGATTGTCTTCTAGAGATTCAAAGGAAATAGGTATAAATTTAGACTTGTCACTTGTTGTTCCAGAAGATTTTGAAAACCACCTAATGGGTGTAGGCCAAATCACATTATCTTCGCCTTTAAACAAACGTTCTATATAGGGTTTAAAGTCTTCATAGTGATGAAGGGGAACCTGGTCCTTAAATGCTTTTGAGTTTTTTATTTGACTGAATTTGTATTTCTGACCAAATGCAGTATCTCGTGCAGACTGTAATAGCGACTGTAAAATATTGCTTTGTGTTAGAATGGGCTTTGTACTGAAACTGTCAATATCCTTCATGCGGTCACTTAGGAACAGCTTAACCATTGAGTTTATTATTGGCATAGCTTAGGGTCGTTTTTTTAGTTCAAAATTCTGACCTAAATATACCTTGCGCACTTGTGTGTCATTAGCCAAGTCTTCAGCAGAGCCTGCTTTTAAGATTTTTCCCTCAAAAAGCAGATATGCTCTATCCGTTATAGATAGAGTTTCTCTAACGTTGTGATCTGTTATTAAAATGCCAATATTTTTATTCTTTAGTTTAGTTACTATTTGTTGTATGTCTTCTACTGCAATTGGGTCAACACCAGCAAAAGGCTCATCAAGTAAAACAAATTTTGGGTCTACAGCTAAGGCTCTTGCAATTTCTGTGCGTCTCCTTTCACCACCAGACAGTAAATCACCCCTATTTTTTCGAACATGATCAAGATTAAACTCTCCAATTAATAGTTCTAGTTTTTCCTTTTGAGCCTCTTTGCTTAAACTAGTCATTTCCAGAATAGCTGATATATTGTCTTCTACACTCAGTTTTCTAAATACAGAAGCTTCCTGCGGCAAATAAGAGATGCCCATTTTAGCTCGTTTATACATGGGTAAAGAGGTAATATCTTCATCCTCTAAAAAAACACTGCCACTTTCTGGTCTGATTAATCCAACAACCATATAGAAAGAGGTTGTTTTGCCAGCACCATTAGGACCCAAAAGACCAACAATTTCACCAGGGTTAACCTCAATTGAAACCTCGTTTACTACGGCTCTTCCTTTATACTTTTTTATTAGGCTTTGTGTTCTTAATCTCATAATTGAATGTCCATTTAAAATTGGATATCTTTCACCATCATCTCAATACTTGAACGGTTATTCCAATAGTTTTCTTTAAGTGAAAAACAAAGACTAAAAGTATTATTTTTTTGAATCTTTTGATAGGACTTTGCTTGGTTAAAAGCAATCCCTTGCATGCTTTTTAATGCCCCTTTTTGCTGGGTTTTTAGCTTCAAATGCTCCTTTTTAACCACATAGCTTAAGCCAGTATCATAAACATCTTTACAAACAAAAAGAGGTTCATTGTTGCCTGGTCCAAATGGCCCCATTTGTTTTAAAACATTATAAAAACCTTTGGTCAATTGATCAAAGGTTATTTCTGCGTCATATGTAATTTCTGGCTTTGGAATGATGTGTTTTATTTGTTTCTGAACACCAGTTTCAAAAGCTTTGATAAACGCATTTAAGTTTTCTTCTTTTATACTTAGTCCTGCAGCTGCTTGGTGACCGCCAAAACGTTCTAGAAACGCTTCGCCTTCAGAAATAGCTTTGTGTACATCAACTCCAGGTATTGACCGAGCTGATCCGCTGAGCACGCCGTTATTACTAGCTAAAATAATACAGGGCTTATGTTGTTCTTCACTAATTATTGCTGCTGCAATACCCACAACTCCTTTGTGCCACTGATCACTTTTAAAGACATAGGCACACTTTTCTTTAAATTCAGGATTATTTAGTAGATACAGACGAATGTCTTCAACAACTTTGTTTTGATAAAAACGGCGATTTGTATTTAACTCGTTCAGGTTTTGGGCATGGGCAAGACCTTCTTCACTATTTTTTGACGTTAATATTTTTACTGCCTGCATAGCATGACCAAGTCGTCCTGCTGCATTGATTTTGGGTCCCAAGTTAAAACCTAAATCTTGAAAGTCAATTTGTTGCCCACTTTCTATTTTTTTATCTAGACCACAAAGGCTTAAAAGGGATTTGAGTCCAACATGATCTGTTTTTTCTAATTGCTTTAATCCAAAATGGGCAAGTATCCTGTTTTCTCCAGTAACATTAACGATGTCACAGGCAATACTAATACTAACAAAATCAAGAAACGAATATAAAAACTCATATTCAAGATTCATTTTTTCAACAACTGCTTGCATAAGTTTAAATCCTACACCACAGCCACTTAAGTTAGGGTTTGGGTAACTACAGTCATTTCTTTTAGGATTTAAAATGCTAAAAGCTTTTGGTAGTTCATAAGATGGCAGGTGGTGATCACATATAATTAACTTTATATCAGAGGAGTGAGCCAAGTCTGCAGCCTTAAAGTCTTTTACACCACAATCCAAGCTAATTATTAAATCTATCTTTAAGCGTTTCGCCTCTTTTATGCCTTTTATAGAAATACCATAGCCCTCTTCATGACGATCTGGAATATAGCTAACACATTGTATATTTAATTTTTGCAAGAAAAGGGTAAACATACTAACGGCACATGTTCCATCTACGTCATAGTCCCCATATACCATTACTTTTTTCTTGCTTTCAATAACATTAATTAGACAATCACAAGCCTTTGTCATGTCTTGCATTAGAAATGGAGAGTGCAGATTCTCGATTTTTGGTCTAAAAAATGTTTTAGCTTGTTCAAAAGTTTGAATACCTCTTTGGCTTAAGAGCTGACAAATAATTGGGCTTATATTTAAAGCTTTGTTTAAATTTTTACATACTTGAATGTCGTGAGGACGATTGGACCAGTTTTTCTCCATCTTTCTTGAACTTTATCCACGTAATAATTGCTTGAATAAATGCTTTAGAATGGCTAATTTCGACAATTATTTACGCAATGTTGAATCTATCTCTTAAAAATAAACAGGCAATTGTGTGTGGAAGTACACAAGGTATCGGCTTAGCTTCCGCAATGGCTTTAGCATCTCAGGGTGCACGCATTTGTCTATTAGCTAGGAATGAAGCTTCTCTAAAGAAGGCTTGTGCCCAAATTGACGCTATAAACAATGATAAAAATACTTATTTAGCTGTGGATTTTTCAACCCCTGAGGCATTGAAGGTGGCAGTAGAAAGTCATTTAAAAGAGATAGGAATAGTGCATATTTTGGTTAATAACACAGGCGGTCCTCCTGCGGGTTTAATTAAAGATGCAAGTATAGAGTCTTTTTACAATGCTTATGATATGCATTTAGCATGTAGCCATATATTAATGCAGGCTGTATTAATGGGTATGCAAAAAGAGTCATATGGTCGTATAATTAACATTATTTCAACAAGTGTTAAAATACCGTTAAAGGGTTTAGGGGTGTCTAATACAACCAGAGGAGCTGTGGCGAGTTGGGCTAAAACATTGTCTAATGAGTTAGCTCAAGACAACATTACTGTAAATAATGTTTTACCAGGAGCTACAAACACTGCTCGTTTAAAAGGCATTATTGAAAACAAGGCCAAAAAGCTTGGAAAAAGCAAGGAAGAAGTGGCTGCAAGCATGCTTGCAGAAATCCCTATGAATAGATTTGGAGAAGCGGAGGAAGTTGCAGCTTTAGTTGCGTTTCTAGCATCTCCTTCAGCTGGTTATATTACAGGCACGAGCACAGCCGTTGATGGTGGAAGAACAGGCACGATCTTATGATAGAGATAAAAAACTACATAGATGGAGAACTTTGTGCGCCAATTAGTGGAAATTATATAGACAACACTGAACCAGCTAAAGGAAAGGTTTATAGTCTTATACCTGATAGTGATTCAGGCGATATTAGTTTGGCAGTAGATGCTGCCGAAAGAGCAAAAGACAATTGGATGAATTCCAGCAAAGAAGAGCGGTCTAATTTACTGCTTAGAATAGCAGATGGAATTGAAAAACGTATCGAGGATTTTGTTGTTGCGGAAAGTAGAGATAATGGAAAACCAGAAAGTTTAGCTCGTACGATAGATATACCAAGAGCTATTAGTAATTTCAAGTTCTTTGCAACGAGTATTTTGCATTTTTCATCAGAGTCCCATGATATGGATGGAAAGGCAATTAATTATACCTTGAGGAATCCACTTGGCACAGTGGCTTGTATTTCACCATGGAATTTACCGTTGTACTTGTTTAGCTGGAAAATTGCTCCAGCCCTAGCCACGGGTAACTGTGTGGTAGCAAAACCATCAGAAGTTACGCCTATGACAGCATTTTTATTGT
>CAJXBJ010000096.1 GCA_913050195.1 uncultured Saprospirales bacterium | reverse complement strand
TGTAATAATATAAAACCTAAATAAATATCTTGACCACTGATTGTACATAAGTAATCACTATTGTTAATACAGGGCGAATGTATCTGCGCTCCTTGCAAACGTGCTTCATGTATATAAAGCTCAGTACTGTAAAAACCCCCAAAATTATTTAAAGTTGCCACCATATATTCCAAAGGATAATAAGCTTTCAAAAACAAAGTTTGATAGCTCTCTACAGCATAAGATGCAGAGTGCCCCTTTGCAAAAGCATAACCAGCAAAGCTTTCTATCTGAAACCAAATTGTTTTGGTCAAACTATCTTCGTAACCCTTAGACTTACATTTCTTAAAAAATGATTTCTTTACTGACTGAAATTCTTCTCTAGACCTAAACTTACCTGACATTCCCCTTCTAAGCATATCAGCCTCACCTAAAGTAAGACCAGCAAAATAATGAGCCACCTTAATTACGTCTTCCTGATAAACCATAACCCCATAGGTTTCTGGCATCAAATTCAATAAAACAGGATTTGCTTCTTTACGTAGCGAAGGAAAACGATGACGACGGATATATGCTTGCATCATTCCAGAACTTGAAACACCAGGACGAATTACAGAGCTTGCTGCTACTAAAGATAAATAGTCGTTAACGCGCAGCTTCTTCAATAACATACGCATTGCTGGCGACTCCACATAAAAACAGCCAATTGCTTTAGCCTCCTTTAATAGATTATTTACCTTAGGATCCTTCTTAAAAGCTGCGATATTATGTATATCAGGTAGTTCCTGATGAGGTTGATTAAAAGCAATTAAATTCATTGCATCCTTTATCTTAGCCAAAGCACGCTGACTTAAAATATCAAACTTATGCAAACCAACATCCTCTGCAACCACCATATCAAATTGTGTAGTTGGATAACCTTTAGGCGGCATAAATGTCGCACACCAATAGTTAATAGGATGTTCTGCAATTAAAATACCACCAGCGTGCACACTGAGATGAGAGGGGAATCCTTGTATATATGAAGCATACTTTAAAACTAAAAGCGAAATTTTATCTAGTTTTTTAATATTAAAACCCCCTTTAGTTAAAACATCTATTTCTAGCTTTGGCAAACCAAAGACTTTTCCAAGCTCTCGAACAATGCCTCTATATTGAAAAGTATTATAAGTTGCTAGAAGTGCAACATGGTCAAAACGCTCAAAGATGTAACGTGTCACATCTTCCCTATCTTTCCAGGAAAAATCAATATCAAAATCTGGAGGATTCTTCCTGTAAATATTAATAAAGCGCTCAAAGTATAAGTCTAGCTCTAAAGGGTCAACATCAGTAATTCTTAAAAGATAGGCAACTAGGCTATTTGCACCACTTCCTCTTCCAACATAGAAATAACCTTTTGATCGTGCATAAGAAAGTATATCCCAATTAATTAAAAAGTAAGACACAAAACCCTGATGACAAATAACATCCAATTCTTTAGTTAGACGAGCTTCGAACCCCTCTGGAATAGATGAATATCTATAAGATACACCTTGACTACAAAGCTGCTTCAAAAGCAATAAATCTTCTTTTTGGGAGCCCAAATAATTTTTCTTATTATTATTTACAACACCTTCTTTTTCAATTACATTAAATAAACAATCTTTAAGTATTTGTTTAGATTTAAAAATAAGGCTCTCTAAAAACTCGTCAGATGTATCAAAAAGGACTTTAAGAGCCTCTTTAGAAAGCATTTGATCTTGTAAATCTCCTTCTTGTAAAAGCGGCAATTTACTAAGCAGGCAGTTGCAGTCAATAGACCTTAACAGACGATGTATATTAAAATCATGCTTAGAGGCAAAAGTCACAGTAGGCATAAATAACAACTTATCTAAACAAGTTTTAGAAAGCTTTAAAAGCTTTAATAAAGGCAATACATCCAGAGAAACGCCCAAATACTCATTTAGATTAAGCTGATTCACATAAACACTCACTAAATACCTCCTGAGGGACCATCTATCTATATTAAAATCTAGGTCTTTTATTGCAGACTGCATCCAGACCTCATCTAAAAGATCTATACGCTTTATTAAAGCCCTTAATGGATACACTACAATTACCTGATTAAACACAGGCGCTCTTAAAGGAATGATTTTCTTATCATGCAGCACACTACTTAGAAAACGATTAATCTCTAAAAACCCCTCTCTATCCTTTGCTAGAGCCACAAAACACTGAGATATGCCGTCTCTAAAATCAACACCTATTACAGGTCGAATACCATAACTAATAGCCATACGCATAAAGTCCATACAAGCCGAAGTCGTATTGATATCTGTAAGCGCAAAAGAATCTATAGCATGCGCCTTTGCCTGTCTTAAAAGCTGATCAACAGACATTGTCCCATAACGCAAACTGTAATATGTATGCGTATTGATATACATTGAAGCTAGAAGAGACTCGCCTGTAGACCTTCCTGATCTCTTCTAGAACGAGCTGTTGTCATACCCATTCCTTCAAGTCTAAGGTCTCTGTAAATATGATAATCGAACTCCTTTGATAAACGCTCACCAATCGGCTCAATTAAATCAAGTCCATTTGCAGAAGGTGATTTAATCTTAGAAGATATTGGATAAGCATTCATCCACTCAGATGGGTAGGGCTTAAGTAAGGATGTTACATCACTTAAAGACGCCTCTGTATTAAGCCAGTCTTGCTCTGAGCCCTCATCTAATACCACTGGAGACCGATGATGCCCTATTTGCTGCAATAGGCTATTTGCTGTTGTTGTAATTACAGCAAAAGAAGATAAGACTTCTCCTGTCTGAGTATTAACCCAACGATCCCATATACCTGCCAAAGCAAAAGGTCGTCGCTGCTGTAAATATAGAACATAGGGCTTATTGAGACGCTCTTTCTTAGGACCTTCTATAAAAGCATCTGCAAGCACCAAACAACGCTGAGAACGAATTACCTTTCGAAACATAGGCTTATCAATAATCCCCATACTACCGTGATATTGGGGATCATCTTCCTTGTTATAATCACCTTCCGAACGTGCATTAATTACATACATAGGCTTTTGTGCCCATTCTGGAGTAAAACCAAACTGAAAAAACTGAAGATCCCTAGGTCTATCTCCGGTAACTACAGGCGCATAATCTCCATGTGAAATATTAGTATTTGGAGTATAATGTGACTTAGCTTCTTTAGAAAGCTTGACATTGAACTTCTTTTCAATCTCCTTTATCTTACTTACCATCACATAACGCCCACACATAACTAATCCTTTTTAAGCTTTAATAACTCTATATCTTTTTGCATATTATTTAGACGCTCTAGAATAAGTGCTGTATCATTAAACTTTGAATCTCCTAAATTAGAGCCATCAGGCAAAGCAAAGCTTGTAAAGCCTTCTGCCTTCCATATCTCTACAACGTCTTCCACCTGAACATTGTAAGGAGTATAGGTATTATTATCAGACTTTAATACAAAATGACCCTCTTTTAAATTATTCAAAACCCGCTTAAACACAATTCCTTCTTCCTTAGTTACTAGAACATAAAGCCCATCATTATGAACCATTTCCCAATCCTGAACATAGGTGGTAATTACATAATCACCAGCTTTAATTGGAAGCATACTATCTCCCTTAAGCTGAAAGTAGCGATATGTTCGATCCTGAGGTAATTCAGGAAATGGACTAGAAAAATGTGGCAAACGTTCAATATAATCTACATCACCATAGCCATTTAGATAACCAGCTGCAGCTTTTAAGGGAACAATGCTAGCACGCTCTATTTCCGAATTCTCATCAACCACAACAGGAAGAATACGTAAATGTTGTCCCTTTAAATCTGAATCTCCAATGTCTGACTTAGAAAGATCCCGACTTAATAACGCATCTACAGAACACTTAAAGAAATGTGCTATATCCTGTATAGTCCGTAATTTAGGCTCTGCACGACCCTCTTCATAAGCTCCAATTGCTGAACGCTTAATGCCTAACTTCTTAGAAAACTGATCCTGTGTTAAACCCAAACGTTTTCTCAAGTATTTAATATTCTCTGCCAACTTCATACTAACAAATTTAGTATTTCTAATTTTATTAGCAAATAATAAATTGATAAAAAAACTAAAAAATGAGCTATATCACTATAGCCCACACATAAAACCAAAACTAACTATAGAAAATGCCTACTCTAGAGATAAAAAGTAAACTTAAAATAATAAGACTTATTAAAGTGTGTTCCTAGATTGCTCGATTTATTAACCACTTCCTCAGAAATCTCTTTAATCAAGGCCAAATCTAAACTACCTAAGTAATTATAGTGTCCAGAAAAGCTCACACGCTCACCCAAAAACACTTCTAATCTACCATAGCCTAAGGCCTGCATAGAATATGCAGTCTGGGATTTATCAAAGGTAGTTGCATTCATTAATGCTTTTGCTCCAGCATAAGCATGTATTCTGTGGAATCCAATGTGTGCTTCTTTACCATAACCAATATTGTAGGACATACGATCCCAATCCAATAAATTATCATAATCAGCTTTAACCCCAAAGCTCAACACATCTGACAAAAAGGTGTTTTTTGACATACGATAGTTAATCTCCAAATCATTTGATCTTGAAATTAAAGATGTAAAAGGATCTACCTCATCATAATGAATAAACTGAACCAATGGATAAGTACTAATTTGCAAGGACCAGTTTGACGGAAGCTCCGAGTAGTTATGTTTATTACTACTTCTAGCTTGTTCAGGTTTTTGAGCTATTAGACTGCTCAAACCAAAAACAATTAAAAGGCTAAAAATAGATACACGAAGGGTCATAGATGTATAACTTATGTGTTCTTCTACGCACCCTATTATAATAAGTTACATCATAAATAATAAAATATCTATTTTTAAAAGCTTCCCTTTAAATACGATTTTCTCTGAACAGGCTCCATGCGCTCAATAGCATAGCGTAGACTCGTCCTTGGCAATCTAGCATAGTGTTCTTTAATGAACTCTTCTACTGTAAGAGAATCACGCTTCCAAGCTTCTCTTAACATCCAACCCAATGCTTTATGCATCAAATCCTCTTTATCATCCAATAAAAGCTCAGCTAATTGAAAACAAAGTTCCAAATAACCTTTTCGTATAAAGGCTAAAGTTGATACCATAGCTATCCGTCTATCCCATAGTACAGGCGAATTCACTAAAACAAAAAGCACTTCTTTATTTAAAAAATTTTGATTTAAAATATGTTGTCCCAAAATATGAGGCGCACTCAAATCTACAAGATCCCAATTATTAACTTGGGACTTATGTTTCAAATAAAAAGCACATATTTCTTCTTGTTGAAACGGATCTTTTGCTTTCTTATATTGATGTCCTAAAATCAACAACGCAGCCATCCTAAACTCATGTATTTCATGATACAACATCTCATTTATGCCCAACAAGGACATGTCTAAATAATGCTTTATGGCAGAGCGAATACTAGGCATTTGAATACCAGCAAACTGATCACCTTCTCCATATTCACCGGGTCCAGTTTTAAAGAAATATTCATTAGCCCTCTTACGATAGTCTGAGGCATGTTGCATAAGGTCTTTCTGCAATTCTCTAGTCATTACCTTACTAAGGTTATATTACCTGAAAACACATCATAATGACCGTTTTCAAAATAAACTTCTAGGCGATACATGTAAACTGCTGATTCTAAAAGAGCCCCATTATAATAACCATCCCAAAAATCTTGCTGACTCTTTGAAATATACACTTGATTGCCCCAACGATCATATATACGCAAGTCCATATCACTAATACTAGAACTATTCACACGTATTATATCGTTAACACCATCACTATTGGGTGTAAAGGCTGAAGGAACAAAAACACTATTTGTGCAATCAATAAATTTTAGCCGCACACTATCTGGACCACTAAAACAATTATTTGTCACGTCAATCACATAGTAAGTTTTAAATATGGAACTTGTGTCTGGAAAAAAACTCTGCCCTTGACCTACCTCATATTGAAGGTTTTGATCAGAATACCAAAAGTCCCCAATATCTGATAAAACCTCTACTGGCATATCTGTCAAACAATAGACACTGTCTTTATTAGAAATTATTGGTGTATTAATATTAACCGGCATAGATAATCCGGGCGTAGGTTGATTAGGTAAACCCATTTGACACACACCACTTCCTAAGCTCAGTCCAGATGACTCAAATTGACAATCTACTCCTTCTTCATTTGGAAAGTGAATAACATCCAAAGTGCTTTGATTTGCTCTTGCCTGATATATTTTTCCATCAGGCCCTAATTGTAAAGCTACATTCATCCCAGAACCCACAATTTTACGACTAGGTCCATTTGATATTGATTCCTGAATATCAAATTGCAATACCTGTCCAGCAGAACCATCAAAAACATTAGCATATAGGTACTTACCATTTGGAGAAAACTCTACACCATAAAATCCAAAATTAACGGTATCGGTAGAATCTAGTTTATAACAATAATTGCTATTTACAGTACCAGAAAACCTATCAAATCGAAGTAATTGAAGCTCAGACTTAGTATTCACTAAGCCTCCTGGATATGAAAGATCAGGATCATTCATGACTAGTTGAGCGACTGCAATTAGACTACCATCGGGTGAAACTTTCATTTGACCTACAACCCCTCCCCAAAAAGGTGAGCTAGAAACAATAGGCGTATTCCATACTCCTCCAGCATCTACTAAAAAGGCATATATATTATTCCACTTTCCAGACTGAGTAATAACCCAATAATCAGTTCCATTCATATGCGG
>CAJXBJ010000095.1 GCA_913050195.1 uncultured Saprospirales bacterium | reverse complement strand
CCCAATATATTTTTTACTGCTGCCGTTGCAATCGTTGTTTTTGGCCAAAGGGCATTGGCGGCAATACCATCGTCTTTAAGCTGTTCGGACTGGCCCAACACCGTCATACTCATGCCATATTTACTCATGGTATATGCCAAATGATTGCCAAACCACTTTGGGTCCATATTAAGCGGTGGCGACAAGGTGAGAATATGCGCATTTTCGCTTTTTTTCAAATGGGGAATACAGTACTTAGAAACCATGAATGTACCTCTAACATTAATGTCGTGCATTAAATCATAACGCTTCATAGAGGTCTGTTCAATTGGGGTTAAGCTTATAGCACTCGCATTATTAATCAAAATATCAATCCCTCCAAAATGACCAACAGCACTTTCTACTGCCTTAGCAACTACTTCTTCGTCTCTGATATCTACATAAACAGGGAGTGCATCAACACCAAGTGCTTTAATCTCTTCTGCTGCTGTATAAATGGTGCCTTCCAATTTTGGGTGGGGCTCTGTAGTTTTTGCAGCAATAATAATGTTACATCCTTCTTTTGCCAAGGACTTCGCTATAGCTTTTCCAATACCTCTACTGCCTCCAGTAATAAAGGCTGTTTTATTTTTTAATCTCATGTCCGTACATTTATTTTTTCTGCATTTTTTAAAAAAACTGGATCTAACTCAAGGCCTAATCCTGCTCCTTCTGTCAAAGTAATTTGCCCATTGTCTCCATACTTCATGCCTCCTATTACAGGATCGTCTAATGAAAAAAGCGGGCTATCAAAGTCATAATATCTGCAACACTCTGAGGTGTGTGCTAGATGTGCATTAGCTGTAAATAGCACTTTAGACTCTAGAAAACCACCCAACTGAAGCCCCATATCAACCTTTTCAGCCGCTTTAATGATCTTAAGTGCTTTATATATACCTGAACTTTTACCTAGCTTGATATTTATCAAGTCACAAGACGCATTATTTATAAGCCGATGTGCATCGTAATGGTCAAGAACAGACTCATCTGCCATTATTTTAATAGGACTCACACCTTTAAGTGCAGGCAGAAAGTCAAATTTGTAACGCTTAATTGGTTCTTCACAATACTGAATGTTAAAAGACTCCATAGCGCTTAAAGACTGCGCTGCCTCTTCTACGCCCCAACCTTGGTTTGCATCAATTCGTATATTCATGGCATCTCCTACTGCTTCACGAATAGCTCCAATGTCTGCAACATCTTGCTCCGCATTTTTACCCACTTTAACCTTTGTAATAAAGTAACCAGCTTCTTTTACTCTTAAAGCATCTTCTACCATAGACTCTGAAGCTCCAACACTCACAGTGTAATCTGTATAGATAGTCTTATTGATGCTGCCTCCTAAAAAAGCATATAAGGGCTTATCTTCAGCTTTCGAACTAAGATCATACAGAGCAATATCAAAAGCACTTTTTATACTTGTATTACCATAAATAACCTTGCCCATAACTGCTACATTATCCTCAATATTTCTTGGATCTTTATCCAATAAAGCCTTTGCTAACATGCGCCCTACAACCATGCATGTCTCATAAGTTTCTCCATTAATATAAGGGCTAGGCGTACACTCCCCAAGGCCCTCTAAACCTTGATCTGTCTTAATACGCACATAAATACTTTGGGCTTGTGTATTATAACCCAAGGAAGTCACAAAGGGTTTTGTAAGCTTCCTTGGTATATGATAAATATCAATGCTAGTGATCTTCACGATCTACTTAGCAGCAACATATTTGTCTGCAACAACATTCCAATCTACAACATTGAAAAAAGCAGAAATATAATCAGGTCTTCTATTCTGATAGTTTAAATAATAAGCATGCTCCCATACATCTAATCCTAAGATTGGCGTTCCTGGGCAATCAGCAATATCCATTAAAGGGTTATCTTGATTTGGAGAAGAGCACACACAAAGACCACCATCTTTAACACAAAGCCACGCCCAACCAGAACCAAAACGTGTTGCAGCAGCATTAGAGAATTCTGTCTTAAAGTTATCAAAAGAACCAAAAGCTGAATCAATAGCTGCTGCTAAATCACCAGTTGGTGCACCGCCACCATTTGGAGACATTACTTCCCAAAATAAACAGTGGTTGTAAAACCCACCACCATTATTTCTTACAGCGCCTCCTGCTGTTGAAACATTTGCTAAAATCTCTTCAATAGACTTCCCTTCTAATTCTGTGCCTTCAATGGCAGCATTCAATTTAGAAGTATAGCCAGCATGGTGCTTACCATGATGAATTTCCATAGTTCTTGCATCAATATGTGGCTCAAGTGCATCGTGAGCATAGTTTAATTGTGGTAATTCAAATGCCATTTTATACTAATTTTTATGATTGAATATTTTTATCTTCTAGCACGAATTTACAAAAAAAATGGAATGATTATTCGACTCTTTTCTGCATTAACTTTCTTCTCTCTTTTTTTTAAAAAATGCCTGCAATAACTCTGCACACTCTTTTTCAAGAACGCCAGACCTTATTTGACTTTTTTTTGAAAAAAGATTATTTGTTTTACTAACAAATCCGCTAGAAGGATCTTTTGCTCCATAAACTATGTTATTAATTCCCGCATGATGAATTGCCCCTGCACACATCACACATGGTTCTAAGGTTGTATATACCGTACAATCCTTAAGATACTTACCTCCCACAAATTGCATTGCCGAAGTCATAGCAATCATTTCAGCATGTGCTGTAGCATCCTTTAACTGCTCTACTTGATTGTAAGCCCGAGCAATAATTTTACCCTTAAAAACAACGATTGCTCCAATAGGAACCTCACCATTTTCAAAAGCAATAGCCGCTTGCTGCAAGGCTGCTTTCATAAATATAATTTGTTTATCCATAAGCTTTAGAAGGATTAAATTAAGTATAAATACTATTTTTAGGGTAGCTAAAATGCATGAAATGCTTACAGCCATTAAGAATAAAATAAAAGCCAACTCTGGACTAGTGAAAGTTTCACTAGTTGGGGGAGGTAGTTATGCAACAGCCATAGCCAAAATTTTGTGCGAACAGAAAAACTGTAAGACCAAGTGGTGGATGCGCGACAAAAAAAGTGTTGATTTCATAAAAAAGCAACACTTTAACCCGCGCTATTTAAGTGCTGTACGCATAAAGACATCTCGTTGTAAACCTATGCACTCTCTATCTAGGGCTATCAAGGATGCAGATATTGTAATTCTTGCCGTACCCGCCGCTTTTTTGCAAAGCGCATTGGAGGGCATGACCAAGGAGGCTTTTAAAGGGAAAATTGTTTGCTCAGCAATAAAAGGATTAATACCAGAAACACATGAAATAATCGGTGAATACTTGCATAGAGCTTTTGAAATACCATATGAAGACATTGTGGTAATTACTGGCCCTTGTCATGCTGAAGAGGTTGCTAAAGAAAAACTATCTTATCTCACTATTGCGTCTAAGGATATAGCTAATGCCAAAAAAGTGGAGAGAATTATTGAATGTGATTTCATTCAAACTAAGGTTAGTGATGATATATATGGCACAGAATACTCCGCTGTTCTAAAAAATATATTTGCGATTGCTTGTGGCATTTCTCATGGTTTAGGATATGGCGACAATTACCAAGCTGTTCTAATTTCTAACGCTATTCAAGAAATTGAACGTTTTGTAGCTGCAGTTCATCCAATTAAGCGTGACATAAAAGGCTCGGCTTATCTTGGCGACTTAATGGTCACCACTTATTCTCAATTTAGTAGAAATCGCACATTTGGCATGATGATTGGCAGGGGGTACACCCCGAAAATAGCCCAATTAGAAATGAATATGGTCGCCGAGGGATATTACGCCGTTAAATCAATATACGCGATTAATCAATCCTTAAAAGTTGAAATGCCTATTGCAGAAACAGTTTATAGAATAATCTATGAAAAAGCTTCTGCACTAGAAGAGTTCAAGAAGCTTTCTAAGCTTATTTCATAGCATGGTTTTTCATGTAGTCTTCCGCAAGCTCTGACTCAAGTTGTCTCTTGTTGAAACCATCTTTAACTATTATCTCTTTACCATCTATGACTAAAGCTATTTTAAAGTTTTGTTTACCCCCTTTAATACTCTGGGTTATAAGCTTAAAATCCAAATCTAGCTTTTGCCGTTGTGCCCATTCATGAATTAATGTCTTTGGATTTTTATAATCTTTACATAAGCCCTTCCAGTCTGCATAAGTCTTTAAAATATCAATAAGACATTCTTTAACTTTTTCATAAGGCTGGTCTAGATAGACCGCTCCACACATTGCCTCAAATACATTCCCTGAAAGATCGATGTTATCTCTAAGTTGATCTACACATTGAATATAAGATCTCAAGCCTATTTTATCTCCAATGGCATTTAGCGTTTTACGACTAACTATTCTGGCTCTTACTTGACTTATACGCCCTTCATTTTCCTCTGTAAGTGTATGAAATAGCTCATCAGTAACTACCATTTCAAGCACAGTATCACCTAATAATTCTAAACGCTCATTATTATAACTAGGGTCAATAGATTTATGCTGTATTGCCTTAAGATATATAGGGTTTTGACTTTCAATACCCCACTCCTTCAATAAATAGTTAAAGAAATCTTTAGTCTTCAAGTGCTTTGAAGATTACAGATGCATTATGTCCTCCAAAACCGAAAGTATTACTAAGAGCTACTTTCACTTCTCGCTTTTGAGCTTGATTAAATGTAAAGTTTAACTTAGGATCAAACTTAGGGTCATCTGTAAAATGATTAATAGTTGGCGGAACCAAACCATTCTTAATGGCTAATATACATGCAGATGCTTCCAATGCACCAGCTGCTCCTAAAAGATGACCAGTCATTGATTTAGTAGAACTAATATTTAAGCTATACGCATGCTCTCCAAATACTTTTTGAATAGCAATAGCTTCGCTAACATCCCCCAACGGAGTAGAAGTACCATGCACATTAATATAATCCATCTCTGTTGGATCCATATGAGCGTCTTCTAAAGCATTAAGCATTACCTTACAAGCTCCCTCGCCTTCTGGATGAGGAGCAGTTATATGATGAGCATCTGCAGACATACCACCTCCACACATTTCCGCGTAGATAGTAGCTCCTCTCTTCTTAGCATGTTCATACTCTTCGAGAACAATTGCTGCAGCTCCCTCACCCATTACAAAACCATCTCTATCCAAGTCAAATGGTCGAGAGGCTGATTTAGGATCATCATTTCTTTCAGATAATGCTTTCATCGCATTAAACCCACCAACTCCAGATTCTGTAACTGCAGCCTCTGAACCACCTGTCAAAATTACATCTGCCTTACCAAGCCGAATATAATTGAAGGCATCTATTAACGCATGTGTAGATGAAGCACAAGCAGACACTACCGAAAAGTTTGGCCCTTTAAAACCATAGCGAATCGACAAATGTCCTGCTGAAATATCAATAATCATTTTAGGAATAAAGAAAGGATTGAAACGGGGCACACCATTTGTTTTAGCAAAGCCCATTACCTCATTAAAAAAGGTATTTAAGCCTCCAATACCAGCTGCCCATATAACACCTAGCCTGTCTGCATCCATAGACTCAGCACTAATACCCGCATCTTTTATTGCTTGATCAGAACTGGCAATCGCATAATGAACAAAAGGGTCCATCTTACGTGCCTCTTTACGATCTAAGACATCCAACACATCAAAATCTTTTACCTCACAGGCAAACTTGGTCTTGAAATGTGTTGTATCAAAATGCGTAATAGCGTCAGCACCACTAACACCCTGACTTAACCCCTGCCAAAAATCAGCAGTTGTATTACCAACAGGTGTAAGTGCTCCTAAGCCCGTTACAACAACTCTCTTTAACTCCACTTAATAATATTACTTCGCAGTCTTTTCTAAAAAGTCAATTGCTTGACCAACTGTTGCGATGTTTTCTGCCTCTTCATCAGGGATAGAGGTTTCAAACTCTTTTTCAAACTCCATAATCAACTCTACAGTATCTAGAGAGTCGGCACCTAAATCATTAGTGAAACTTGCTTCAGGAGTGATTTCACTCTCATCCACACCTAATTTGTCAACAATAATTTCTTTGACTTTTGCAGCTATATCAGACATAGTTTTTAATTTTTATTTAAAATAAATCCGGGGACAAAATAAATTATTAATTGAATAAAAAACAAATTTTATACATGCGATAATTAAAGCAAGAATTCTTAGATTTGAAAAGTTATAAGATGGGTATCTCCAAATACAAAATAAAAGTTGATTATCAACATGATTATTATGGCGTTGGTATTTCAACAAGCGCTAATGCACACAGAACCTGCTACCTGATTAATAAAGCGCTAAAAATTCAACTAACCCGTAACGATGTAGAAGAGGAACTTGGTCATATATACGAATCAGACTTTCCGTTTATTGCATACAAATATGAAAGCGAAGAATATCGATTTAAACTACTGCTTATAAAAAATAAAAATGAAGAAGGGTATTTTATGAAGTCTTGCAAAGAAGCAGACTTTCTACTTTTAGTAAAAGAGCATGAAGATGCGCCCATTAATTCAGATATAATTGCTAACTTAAACAAATTAGATCTTATTCAACTTGCCTATTTCATTGATTTAAACAAACTTAAAGGAGGTCTAAAACTAAGTATCGAATGAGTCAAAAGTTCAACCACACCAAAATAATAGCGACTATTGGGCCTTCAACTGATAGCAAAGCAAAGCTTAAAGAGCTTGCAAAAACGGGAGTTAACGTTTTTAGAATCAATTTTTCCCATGGCGCCATTTCTGAACATGAAAAAACCATAAATCTAATAAATCAAGTAATTGAAGA
>CAJXBJ010000094.1 GCA_913050195.1 uncultured Saprospirales bacterium | reverse complement strand
ATGACATACGAACAAACTCTCGCCCTAAAGATTCAGCAACAGCCTTCCCCAAGGATGTCTTGCCTACACCTGGAGGTCCAACTAAACATAATATTGGAGACTTCATATCTCCTTTAAGTTTTAAAACAGCCAAGTATTCTAAAATGCGTTTCTTAACCTCTTCTAGCCCAGAATGATTTTTATCTAATATTTGCTCGGACTTTTTTAAGTCAAATTGATCTTTTGTGTATTCGCCCCAAGGAAGGTCCACTAAATATTCTAGATAGTTCAAAGTTAGGCTATAATCAGGCATAGCCGAACTCATTCTATTCAACTTACTTAAATCTTTTTCAAATGTTGATTGAACTTTATCAGGCCATTTTTTGTTTTTAGCTTTGGACCTTAGCTTAGCAACTTCAGGATCATCACTTCCAGCCGAGCCAAGCTCTTCTTGTATGGTTTTAAGTTGTTGATGTAATAAGAATTGCCTCTGTTGTTTTTCTATATCAGTATCAACCTTGGACTGTATTTCTTTCTTTAGTTTTAAAAGTTCAAGTTCTTCATTTAGGTATTTTAAAACGGACTCACATTTTTCTTTAAAGTCATCCATTTCTAAAATGGCCTGTTTAGTTTTAACATTTGTTTTAAGATTGCTAGCAATGAAGTTGATTAAAAAATTTGGACTATCTATGTTTTCAATTGCCACAGATGCTTCAGATGGAATTATAGGTGATATCTTAATGATTTGCAGTGCATTATCTTTTATTGCAGAAACTAAAACTTTAATATCTTTCTCGTCCTTAATCTCTGGGTCTTTAATACCTTGAATGCTAGCTGTAAAGTAAGGGTCCTCGCTTAACATCTCTAATATGCTAAAACGTTTTCTGCCCTGAATGATTACAGTGATATTGCCATCAGGCATACGCAACATCTTTATAATCTTAGCTACTGTGCCTATTAAATTCATATCCTCTTTTGTAGGCTCCTCTGTATTTTGTGCTTTTTGAGCAACCACACCAACTAACTTATCACCTTGGTTCGCATCCTGAATTAGCTTTATAGATTTATCTCTGCTAACCGTAATTGGAATAACAACACCAGGAAATAATACTGTGTTTTTTAGTGGCAAAATAGCTAATGAGGGAGGCAATTCCTGATTATTCATATCTTTCTCCTCATTTTCAGAAATAAGAGGAAGGAATTCAACATCACTTTCCATCATTGGTCCTAGTATGGCATCTTCTAACATTAAATAAGTCGTTTTGTGTGTGCAAATATAGTTTAATTATTGCTCCAATGATGAGCAAGTTCTTTCCGTTAGCCTTAATTCTCCATTTTTATTAAAATCTAAATGATATCCTTTGCTTTTATCCAAATCGTTAGATAATAAATAACGACTAATGTCATTAACAATGCTTTTTTGAATCAAGCGCTTTAAAGGACGTGCTCCGTATTCTGGAACGTAAGCAATATTAGATAGATTCTCTAAGGTTTCATCACTGAAGCTTATGTCATAACCTTTATCTCTAAGCTGAAGAGTTAATCCATCTAATTGGATTTTAACTATCTCTTTAATTTCCACCTTTGACAAAGGTTTGAACATAACAACTTCATCAAGACGATTCAAAAACTCGGGACGCAGCTTCTTTTTTAATAGCTCCATTATTTGAACCTTAGTTGTTTCTATAACACCATATCCAGATATTTCATTATAGTCTTTAAAATTTTCTTGAATGAGCTCGGAACCCATATTTGAAGTCATTATTATAATTGTATTCTTGAAATTAACAACCCTGCCTTTATTGTCAGTTAATCTTCCATCATCCAAAACCTGCAACAAAATATTAAAAGCATCCGGATGCGCTTTTTCAATTTCATCAAGAAGAATAACAGAATAAGGCTTTCTTCTTACAGCCTCTGTTAGCTGACCCCCTTCATCATAACCTACGTAACCCGGAGGAGCGCCAATTAGCCTTGAAACTGAATGTCTCTCTTGATACTCAGACATATCTATACGCGTCATTGAGGAACTGTCATTAAATAAAAAGTCTGCTAATGTTTTTGCCAGTTCTGTTTTACCAACACCTGTAGGGCCAATAAACATAAATGACCCTAAAGGCTTATTTGGGTCATTTAACCCAGCTCGGCTTCTTCTAATTGCATCAGAAACAACTTCTACAGCTTCATCTTGTCCTACCACTTTTTTATGAAGCTCTAACTCTAAACGCATCAGCTTTTCTTTTTCACCTTCAACCAGTTTATGTACAGGAACACCTATCCACTTTGATATTATTTCAGCAATATCTTCTTCAATAACTTCTTCCTTTAGTAAGCTATTTTTGCTTTTTTCCTTTTCAAGCTTAGCTTCTAAATCACCTAATTTATCTTGCGTTTCTTTAATTCTTCCATATTTCAATTCAGCTACTTTACCATAATCTCCTTCACGCGCCGCTTTTTCAGCCTCTAAATTAAGTGACTCTATTTGCAATCGACACTGTTGTATAGCTTCTACGCTCTCTTTTTCTTTTTGCCAAACGGCCTTGAATGCATCTCTTTCTGTTTTTAAATTCGCTATTTGTCCCGATAACTCTTTAAGTTTTTTACTGTCATTTTCGCGCTTAATGGCTTCTCTTTCTATCTCTAGCTGCATTATTTTACGTTCTAATTCATCTAACTCTTCTGGAACAGAATTAATTTCTAATCTTAATTTTGCTGCTGCTTCATCGATGAGATCAATTGCTTTGTCTGGCAAAAAACGATCTGTCACATAGCGATTTGACAAACTAACTGCGGCAATGATTGCGTCGTCTTTAATTTTCACTTTATGGTAATTCTCATATCGCTCTTTTAAGCCGCGCAAAATAGATACGGATGATTCTATATCTGGTTCATCAATAATCACTTTTTGAAAACGTCTTTCAAGAGCTTTATCTTTTTCAACATATTTTTGATATTCATTAAGCGTTGTAGCTCCAACAGACCTTAGTTCACCTCTAGCTAAAGCTGGCTTAAGAATGTTTGCAGCATCCATAGCTCCTTCTGTTGCTCCTGCACCTACAAGTGTGTGTATCTCGTCTATAAATAAAATAATTTGCCCTTCAGAGGAAATCACTTCTTTTATAACTGCTTTTAAACGTTCTTCAAACTCTCCTCTGTACTTTGCGCCAGCCATCAAAGCCCCCATGTCAAGAGAATGAATTTCTTTGTCTAATAAATTATCTGGAACATCACCATTGACAATTCTCCTTGAAATCCCCTCAACTATAGCTGTTTTACCGACACCTGGCTCTCCAACAAGAACAGGATTGTTTTTGGTGCGTCTTGATAATATATGCAAAACACGTCTTATCTCTTCATCTCTACCAATTACTGGATCAAGTTTTCCATCAATGGCCTGTTGATTTAAATTAATAGCATATTTATCCAATGAATTATAGGTTGCCTCTGCATTTTGATCTTTCACTTTAGAGCCTTTTCTTAATCCTTGAATGGCTTTTAGTAAATCCTTTTCATTAACACCATAGTCCTTAAGAAGCTTTGCAAGGTCATTATTTTGAGAGACCATTGAAAGAAGTATGTGTTCAACAGATACAAATTCATCATTCATAGATTTTGCTAATTGTTGCGCTTTGGTAAATAAAGCATTACATGTTTTTGATAAATATATCTGATCAGTCGATACTTTGGGGAAATGTTTAATCATCGCATCTAAGACCTTGTTTATTTGCTCAAGCTTAATGTTGAATTTCTGCAATAAATAAGGAGTTACATGCTCATCAACTAAGAATAAGGCTCGTAATAAGTGAGAAGGCTCTATAAACTGTTGTTGGTTTGAGCTTGCAATTTCTTGTGCTTTTTGAACAGCCTCTTGAGCTTTGATAGTGAAATTGTTAAAATGCATAACTTTAGTATTTACATATGATTTTTTAAATTCACAAAGCTTTTGCCATTTTCTAACAAGTATATAAATAGCGCCATTTTGTCTAATTATATTGATTTTTGAGTGTCAAATTTTCAGATAAACCAATGAGTGATCCAAAATCAAATAGCCAGATAATAAAATCCCTTGCCATCAAAGAAGGGTTTTCTTTTTGCGGTATTTCTAGGGCAGTCTTTCTTGATGAGGAAGCAAGAAAGCTTGAAAAATGGTTAAATAAAAACTACCATGGGGAAATGGGATATATGGCGCGAAATTTTGATAAACGCGTGGATCCTAGACTTCTTGTGCCAGGTGCAAAAAGTGTCATATCGCTTCTTTATAATTATTATACTGAAGCACGGCAGATAGATTCCAAAGCACCTAAAATATCAAGTTATGCATATGGTGAAGATTATCACTTTGTAATCAAGCGAAAGCTTAAAGATTTATTCAAGGGTATTCAAAATAAAATCGGACAAGTAGAAGGCCGTGTTTTTGTGGATTCTGCACCTGTTTTAGACAAAGCATGGGCAACGCGCTCAGGACTTGGCTGGATAGGTAAAAATTCCAATCTTATAAACAAAAGGAGTGGCTCTTATTTTTTTATTGCTGAAATTATACTTGACCTTGATTTGGAGGAAGATGGGCCAACAACTGATCATTGTGGGAAATGCACGGCATGTATTGATGCCTGCCCAACAGAGGCTATTGTTGAGCCTTATGTTATAGATGGTAGTAAATGCATCTCATATTTCACCATAGAACTCAAAGATGAAATACCTAAAGAAATGAGTGGCAAATTTGATAATTGGATGTATGGATGTGATGTGTGTCAAGAAGTGTGCCCTTGGAATCGATTTTCAAAACCTCATAACGAGCCGGCCTTTAAACCTAATGATATGCTTTTAAGTATGAATGCCAACGAATGGATAGAATTAACAAAAGAGACCTTTAATGTGATTTTTAAGAATTCTGCAGTGAAGCGCACTAAATACGAAGGGTTAAAAAGAAATATTAAATTCCTAGAATAAGGACAAATTGCTAATGTACACGATCCCCTCTGGGCGAAAGCTCTTTTATTACCTCGCTTTCAAGACTAAGATACGTTTCCCACCTTTTTTTCACTCTAGTAGCATCAAAATATTTACGCGCTATGTCCATAAATAATCTATAATGACCTGCCTCGGAAACCATAAACTTATAATAAAAATGGGCCATATTCTTGTCCTTAATATTATCTGATAGCACCTTGAATCTCTCACAGCTTCTTGCTTCTATAAGCGCGCACATCATCAGGCGTTCTAATAACTGATCTTCTCTATTCCCCCCAAATTTAGGTTGTTTTTTCATCAACAGATTTACATAACTATCCTTTCGTTGACGACCAAGACTTCCACCAATGGAATATAGCTCTTTCAAAACCATTCTAAAGTGCCCCCATTCTTCTGTAACTATAGGCATTAGAGCTTCTACCAATTCTTTTTTCTCTGGATACGATTGAATAAGTGACATGCATTGAGAAGCTGCTTTCATTTCGCAATAAGCATGGTCAGTTAATATTTCCTCAATATTTTGAGCCTCTACTAATTTTGCCCAATAGGGATCCGTTTTAAGATTAAGGCCTAACATTATTGAAGTTTACTCAATGCTTTCTCTACTTTTTCTAAAACATCTGATATTTCATGCTTATCACAACTGCCTACAGATAGTCTAAACCATGGAGTGTCTTTAGCTGCTCCAAAACAGTAGAATGGAACAATAGCTGTATTGGCCTCATTGAGCAAATATTCATAAACTTCTTCAATATCATTTAACCTCTGCCCCTCATTAGTTCGTTTGCCAATCAAATCCATCTTTACCGTTAAATATATCGCAGCTTGAGGCTCAATAGAGTCTACCGCATAGCCTTTTTTCTTAAGATTTTGAATACCAGAATGGAAAGCGCTAAGCCTAAAATTAATTTCAGATTTAATATTATTTAAATAACCATTAACAGCGTCTGCGTCCTTTAAATATTTGGCTGCGGCCATTTGTTCGGCCTTCGCTGACCATGCTCCTACGTGGGAAAGTATTGCTTTCATCTTATTGATGATATGTTTTGGACCACTAGCCCATCCAACCCTTACGCCAGTTGCCGCAAACGCTTTAGACATGCCATCAATAAGTATTGTGTATTCTTTCATTTCAGGATATAAATGAATCGGATTAAAGTGTTCGCTTTCCCCATGAGTAAGCAACCAATAAATCTCATCATATAAAACGTAGAGGGGGCGCTGCTTATTTGATTTTCTTTTATTGTTTTCATCCAATACCATTTCACAAATTGCCGCCAATTGATGTCTCCCAAAAATTGTTCCAGTAGGATTAAGCGGAGAGCATAATGCAATCATACTGGCATCCTTTATGTGTGGTAATAAATCATTAACTGTTGGCATAAAATTGCTTTCAGCCTTGGTTTGAATTGGTATTTGTTTGGCGAAATTTAGATGTGAATAATGATTATTATTCCATGAAGGTACAGGAAAAATCACACCATCCTCTGGATTAATCAAGGTTCTAAATGTTGCATATATCAACGGCCTAGAGCCGCATGACACTATGATTTCTTCTGGCGAATATTCCAAATTGGCATTTAAATCAAGGTGAGCTGAAATAGCTTCTCTTAGCTCCAGCATTCCATTTGCCTGAGGGTAATTTGTGTATCCCTTATTGTAAGCATCTATGATGTATTCCTTAAAAGCCGTAGGGATCGGAAAAAAACTTGGATTAAAATCACCTATTGTTAGATTATGAATTTTTTGTCCCAGCTTTATTTTTTCTTGAATTTGACCTGCTAATCGAATAATTTCTGAGCCTATCAAATGTTCGGCCATATTAGAAACACGCATACTATCCATCTATTTTAGAATTAAATTGTCCGCAAAAGTAAATAATTAAATATTTAGACAAGGTCACAACTTTATATA
>CAJXBJ010000093.1 GCA_913050195.1 uncultured Saprospirales bacterium | reverse complement strand
ATAATTGGATTTTTTCTTTTTGAAGTTCAAAGTTGTTCGAAAGTTTTGGAAAGTATAGGATGCCTGTAAGATTAAAAGGGTAGTCGACATTCAAGTGAATCCAAAACAAAGGGTCTTCTGCAAATGGATATAGCTCTTTATAAAAGGCAATATAATCCTCATCTTTCAAGTCAGCCGGTTTTTTAACCCAAGCAGGAGAAGGGTTATTGATTATGTTTGGAACAGTTTTTTTCTCTTCGCTTCCTTCTACGCTTTCCTCTTTTGTGCCAAAACGTATAGGAGTTGGTAAGAATTGGCAGTATTTGTGAAGAAGCTCATTAAGCTTGTGGTCTTCGAGATAATCTAAAGCGTCTTCGGAAATGTGTAAGATGATTTCTGTCCCTCTTTCTGACTTATCTGACTTGTTAAGCTTGTATTCAGGGCTTCCATCACACTCCCATCTTGCAGCTTCTGCATTTTCTTGATAAGATAAAGAGTTTATTTGCACCTTGTCTGCCACCATAAAAGCAGAATAAAAGCCAAGTCCAAAATGTCCAATAATTGGATTGTTCGAATCTTGATCTTCGTATTTTTTTATAAATTCTTCAGCGCCGGAAAAAGCAATTTGGTTGATGTATTTCTTCATTTCTTCACCAGTCATACCAATACCTCTATCCTTAATAGTTAAGGTTTTAGCTTCTTTGTTTGGTATAATCTCTACGAAAAGCTCTCCAAGATCTCCTTTTGCTTCTCCAATTGAAGAAAGCTTTTTTATCTTTTCAGTGGCGTCCATTGCATTAGCAATAAGCTCTCTTAAAAAGATTTCCTGATCCGAGTAAAGAAATTTTTTAATGATTGGAAATATATTATCCGCTGTTACGTTAATTTTACCTTTTGACATGATGCTTTGTTTTAATTTTGATAGCTTTCAAACTACTCAAAGCACATGCCATGTCAAAAAAACTGTCAGAATAACTGACAAAATTTCATTTTCCTTTAAAAAAATTTTCGTAGACAGCGAGCATTTGATCATAGAAGTTTGAGTCAAACCTGCGGGTTAGAGCCTGTTTTAAAAACATAAAAACAGGTATTTTTTCTTTTTGGCCTAGCATGCAAGCTGCAGAACAAATACTCCATTCGTCATAATTTAAAACAGTTCTATTGCCTGTTTGACTTTCTCGAATAGGGTACAAATGACATGAAATAGGCTTAAGAAAAGAGCATTGGCCATGCTCATTGGCCTTTTCTATGCCACATTTATAAATATTTTTTTCCTTGATAACATAAGCACATGGCCCTCCTTTATAAATCATTTGAACCTTTAATTCATTCTTTGAACAATGATAGTGCGCTCCTTTTTTTTCTATTGCCTGCTTGCCAGCTAAATTCAAAAAAGGAGCTATTTTATCATGAGCTTCAGTCAACATGGAAGCTTCTTCTTTTTTGAGAGGTGCACCCTCTTCACCTTCTACACAGCATGCACCTCGACACTGCTTCAAGTCACAAATAAACTGTTCTTCAAATATTGAATCTGAAATTAATACCCCGTCAATTTCAACCATAGGCTTAAGCTAAAAATAAAAAAATGCATGCCTGTTTTCCAATAATAATAGGTCTTTTTGCCCATTCTTTGATTTTTTTAGTTCGGATGTTTTCCTTTTCTCCAGTAATGTCAATAGCGACGCATAAATTTGTCTCTGGGCTTAATGATAAAATAAGTTGTCTGAAAAGTTTATCATTGCGATACGGAGTTTCTATAAATATTTGAGTTCGTTTTTCTTTTCTTGAGCTTGACTCTAAATCCTTTAATTTTTTATTGCAGGCCATTTCTTCAATTGGAAGATAGGAGTTAAAGCTAAAGGTTTGGCCGTTGAGGCCTGAAGCCATAAGACTCATTATTATAGAGTTTGGGCCCACCAAAGGTCTAATTTGATAGCCGTTTTTATGCCCCCACAAAACAATTTCAGTTCCGGGGTCTGCCACAGCAGGACAACCTGCATCTGAAACAATGCCAATTTCAAGCCCCTTCTTTGCGTTAATTATATTCCACCAATCAATAGCTTGTCCTTTTTTAGGCCACTCTAAAATAGTGGAGGTGTTAATTTTTTCTTTTAAACCTAAGTGTACTAATAGCCTTCTAAAGGTTTTTGGCTTTTCAATAACAAAAAGATCTATTTGCTTAATCTCCTTAATGAAATATTTTGGAATACATTTAAAGTCATCTGGACTTAAACAGTTAGGTATAAGGAAAATATTAGGCATGCTTTATCTCATTTTCAAATAATAATACAGAAGCAACAATAGATAATATTGGGGCCATTATCCATCCGAAAAAAGGGATAATCATAAGGAGCCAAAAACCTAGGCCAAGTCCAAAAGCATAGCCCTTATTAGATTTGAAAAACCCCAGACTTTCATTATAGGAATAATTATGTCGTTCACAGTTGTTAGCTAATATTGAAATGCCTGAATAATAGAACTCAAAGCAAATAAGAATTAAAGGGCTAAAAAGGTTTAAAATGGGTATAAATAAGGTAATGTAAAATAAGAGTAATATAATCATTTGAATAATCAGTATTCGGATATTTAATCGAGTTGTATTAACTAGATTTTTTAAAAAGAAAGAAAAAGGCAGGGGGGTATTTCCAGAACTTTCATAAGCCTTATCGCCTATGTAAGCAAAAAAAGGCCCTAATATTAAGAAAAGTACATGTTTGAATAAGAAGTAATAAATAGCTGCGCCAAGCAAAATTATCAAAAAGGGAATTACAGATAAAATATATCCAATACTGCTTTTTAACCATTCAGGAAGGCCTAAGTTTTGTTCTATGTATTCAATTAAGTCAGTGTTTAGGGACTGGCCAAAAGAATAAGTTAAATATAAAAGACTAGAGATCAGAACGAGGTTAAATACAATAGGCACAATAAAGCTCCAATATAGTTTGTTATTAATTATAAACCTGTAAGCCTTAATGTAATACAGGAGCGCAATTTTGATTAATGCCATCTAATCTCTTTTGATTTTAAAAGAACTAATTAAGAATAAAAATAATTACTTTTGTCTTTACTTAAAAAAATTAAAAGGATAACAATGCTAAATATTATTCTATTTGGCCCTCCAGGCAGCGGAAAAGGAACTCAAGCTGAGAAGTTAGTTGATACCTTTGAGCTTATGCATATTTCAACGGGTGATTTGTTAAGAAGTGAAATTGCCAATAAGACTAAGTTGGGGTTAGAAGCAAAAGAGTTTATGAATCAAGGGAAGTTGGTCCCAGACTCAGTTGTAATTGGAATGATAGAGGAGAAGCTAAAAAATAATAGAGATGTAAAGGGGATTATTTTTGACGGTTTTCCTAGAACAGAGGCGCAGGCAGAAGCCTTAGATGTTTTATTAGAAAAATACAAGACTGATATTAATGCGGTGCTTTCTTTAGAGGTTAGTGAGGAAGAATTAAAAGAACGTCTTCTTTTACGAGGAAAAACTTCTGGACGGGCAGATGATCAAGATGTTTCTATTATAGAAAAGCGCATAAGAGAGTACAGAGAAAAAACAGAGGCGGTCGGTGTTTATTATGACAAGAAAGGTGCCTATGTGCCAATTAAAGGAGAGGGAGATATTGAGTCAATCTTTCAGTCTCTGTGTGATGCTATTACAAGGCAGGTTTAGTTATAGTGGAGGACGTTAACTTTATTGATTACGTCAAAATCTGTTTCCGGTCAGGAAATGGAGGGGCAGGTTCAGCCCATTTCCTTAGAAATCGTATGACTAGTAAGGGAGGTCCTGATGGCGGCGATGGCGGTCATGGCGGTCATATAATATTAAGGGGCAATGATCAGCTTTGGACATTGTTGCATCTCAAATATCGCAAGCATATTATGGCGGGCAATGGGGAGGCCGGAAGCGGCAACCAGAAAAAAGGTGCTGATGGTGAAAGTATTATTCTAGAGGTGCCCTTAGGTACAGTAGCCAAAGATTCAGAAAGTGGTGATGTTGAGCTCGAGATTATGGAGCATGGCCAGGAATTAATCCTTTTGCCAGGAGGAAAAGGTGGCTTGGGTAATGTTCATTTTAAGACATCTACGCGTCAAGCTCCAAGATATGCTCAGCCTGGTATACCTGGCCAGGAATCATGGAAGATATTAGAATTGAAAGTGTTAGCAGATGTTGGATTGGTCGGTAAGCCAAATGCGGGTAAATCTACATTCTTATCTATGGTAAGTGCAGCTAAGCCTAAAATAGCAGATTATCCATTTACGACCTTGAAACCAAATTTGGGTATTGTTTCTTACAGAGACTTTAAGTCTTTTACTATAGCAGATATACCAGGTATAATTGAAGGGGCACATGTGGGTAAAGGGCTTGGGCATAGATTTTTAAAGCATATTGAGCGAAATGCATCTTTATTATTGATGATCCCAGCAGATAGCGATGATATAATGCAGGAGTATAATATGCTTATTGAAGAGTTAAGGGCGTTTAATGAAGAGCTTTTGCTTAAAAAGATGCTATTGGCTATTACAAAGTCAGATCTATTAGATCAAGAATTGAAGGATGAAATATTAGACAGTTTGGACTTAGATATCCCAGTGCTTTTTATTTCTTCTATAAGTTCTGAAGGAATTATGGAAATTAAGGATAAACTTTGGGCTCAACTCAATGCTTGATGAAGCAGTTGTTTTCACAATTAAAAAGTTTTGAGTTACCTCTTCTAAAGTTGGCAATATTGGCTCTTTTTGTTGGTCTGTTTTATTCTAGAGCACTTATTAGCATAGCTATGATAGTCATGCTGTGCAATGCAATTATAAATCAAGGGCCAAAGCAAATAAAGGAAGCATTAAAAAGGGATTATTGGTTACTAGGCTACATTGTGATGTTTGGAGTGTATTTGTTAAGTGGCCTTTACAGTGGAAATATTAATGAGTGGTGGAAGCAAATAATGATTAAGTTGCCACTTTTGGCTTTGCCATTAGCATTGGCCCCTTATAATAGAGGTGTTTCTTTGCGCTCTAATAAGTGGATGGTATCATTGCTTGCATTGTTTTTTCTCTTTACAGCACTTCCAATGCTTTTAGAATTTTACAGCTCTTATGATGAAGTCTTAAAAAAATATGCCCAAGGCCAGACTTTGTTTACCCCGATTAGTCATGTCCGTTATAGCCTTATAATGTCATTTGGTGTTTTTTTAAGTCTGCATGGTTTTTTAGGCTTGGCAAATAAGGTGTCAGCTATGGGCTTATTATACATTCTTTTAAGTTTTTCATTGTTTGTGGTAATTCATGTGCTCGCAGTAAGAAGTGGTTTGGTTTGTTTGTACGCAGGCTTAGGCTTATATGCATTTATTTATTTTATCGGAAACCCTAATTGGAGATATGCCTTGACTATCTTAGGTCTTGTATTTGTAGCATTGTATTTTTCTCCTAAAATTTTTCCAACCATTGAAAAAAAAATGGGATATACTTTATATAGTATTGAAAAGTATCAAAAAAATGAGGTGGAGCATTATTCAGATACCAAGCGTTGGATATCGATTAAAGTTGGTTGGACTCTTTTTAAAAAAGCGCCTTTTTTTGGTGTTGGCGCAGGAGATGTAAGGGATAATGTTAAGGAAATATATAGGGGCCAATACCCTAGTCTTACTTTAAAGCAACAGTTAATGCCACATAATCAGTATTTGCGGATTGCCAATGCCATAGGGTTAATTGGGTTACTAATTTTTTTGTGGCTCATGCTTTACCCCCTCTTTATATTAGATGTAAAATTGAATGCTTTGTTTTTTGTGTTTATTTTTTCGACTAGCGTTTCTTTTTTGGTCGAAGGGACCATTGAAAATCAGATAGGTACAGCTTATTTTGTATTTATTGCTATTTGGTTATACTTAAGCCGGGTTCAGAAATGAAAATATCTGTCGTTATAATTAGTCTTAATGAGGCAGATAGAATTGCTAATTGCATATCTTCTGTTAAAGATATTGCGGATGAAGTTCTTTTAGTAGACTCAAATAGTGATGATAATACTGTAGAGATCGCAAAGAAAATGGGAGCTCGTGTGATAATACAAGATTTTCTAGGTTATGTGGCGCAAAAGAATTTTGCTTTAAATAATGCTCAATTTGAATGGGTGCTTTCTTTGGATGCAGATGAAGAGTTATCCGAGCCTTTAAGAAATAATATATTAGAATTAAAGAAAAAGGAAGTTGATGCTTGTGCGTTTAAATTCAATCGAAGAAATTGGTATTGTGATCGTTGGATGAAACGATGTGGTTGGTATCCAGATAATAAATTGCGTTTATGTAAAAAGGAAGATGCTGAGTGGGTAGGTTTAGACCCTCACGACGAATTGGTTGTTGGGGCTGAGATTAAAAGATGTAAGCTAGAGGGAGATTTGCTGCACTACACTTATAATAATATAGAAGAGCATAAACAGCAAGCTAAAAAGTTCGCTTTAATTTCTGCAGAAGCCATGTATCGTTCAGGTCGGCGTGTTGCTGTATATAAGCCAATATTGGCTTTTTTCGCTCGTTTTATAAAGACCTATATATATAAATTGGGCTTTTTAGAAGGTCGAATGGGCCTAAATTTGTGTCTAATTGAATCAAAGGGGGTGTATTTAAAGTATAAAACGCTTTATTCAAAGTCTTAGCTTTGTATATAATACTAAACAAAGCTGCATCTGAATTGTGCTGTGTTTTGCAAAAAAAAGACATAATTGTGGAAAAAATCACGCACTACTTAAACTCTGTTTAACCTAGTAGGCCAATTTAATTATCAATTATTTTAAAAAAAATCAACTTTTTTTCTGCTGAAGTATTGGTGGTTTAAAAAGTTCATCATACCTTTGTACTCCCAATTACGGGAAGCGTTTAGAAAACAGAGTTCTTTGAAGTGTTGTTGAAGATAGAATTAACCACAAAACGAAAGGCCAATTCACATAGTGACTTATATATTACAACGGAGAGTTTGATCCTGGCTCAGGATGAACGCTAGCGGCAGGCCTAATACATGCAAGT
>CAJXBJ010000092.1 GCA_913050195.1 uncultured Saprospirales bacterium | reverse complement strand
ACGCCATCCTTCTTAAAACCTGAATTTCTAAGATAACACCATAATATTGTTACCATTCCTAATTCATGCGCGTATTCAAAAGCATCAGCCACTTCCTGAATTTGGCGATTAGATTCTTCTGAACCAAAATATATTGTTGCCCCAACTGCAGCTGCACCCATATTCCATGCATCCTTAATATTTCCAAACATTATTTGATCAAATGTATTTGGATAAGAGATTAACTCATTGTGGTTAATTTTAACAACAAAAGGAATCTTGTGCGCATATTTCCTAGAACAAGAGGCCAACACACCATATGTAGATGCCACAGCATTACAACCTCCTTCTATAGCTAACTTTATGATATTTTCTGGATCAAAATAAATTGGATTAGGCGCAAATGATGCACCAGCACTATGCTCAATTCCTTGATCAACTGGCAGTATAGATACATAACCAGTACCACCTAGCCTTCCATTATCTAAAATTGACTGATAATTTCTTAATACCTGATTATTTCGATTAGTATCCTTAAATATCCTATCAACAAAATCAGCTCCTGGCTGATGTAACATTGATTTATCAATGGTGTTTGATTTATATCCTAATAGGTATTCAGCCTTATCTCCTAATAGACTTTCGATATTTGAATAAGCCATATTTGTACTTGCTTTTGTTAATGTTGTAGACATGCGGGCAAAATTAAAAAATTAATTTTTAGGCCATAGCCTGAATGAGGTCATATTCTGTTATTATATGATATTCACCAGCTGAATCTTGTATTAAGACCGCTGAATTATCCTTATTTATCTTTGATGAAATATCCTGACAACTATCTTGAATATCTAATAAAGGAAAGGATGGATTCATAATCTCTTCTACTTTCTGATCTAATTTTTTATTATCTAACATATTCTTCAAAATAATATGCTCAGTTAATGCACCCACCATACCATTATCATCCTGAACTGGAACTTGCGATATATCATGCTCTTGCATTATTTGAATTGCTGATTGCAAACTATCACTTGGATGCACACTAATAAACTCCTTAAAGCTTTTTTTTCTTATGATGTCCGATGCTAAAATTTCTTTTTGCGGCAAAAACTGTCGATCTCTCATCCAATCATCATTGTAAATCTTTCCCACATAACGACTACCATGGTCATGAAAAATAACCACTACTACATCGTTTTCTGTTAATTTATTTGACAATTGCTTTATCCCTGCCACTGCTGAACCGGCTGAATACCCAACAAAAATACCCTCCTTTTTAGTGATTTCTCGTGCCATTAAAGCCCCGTCTTTATCTGTTACCTTCTCAAAATGGTCAATTACAGAAAAATCTACACATTGAGGAATAATATCCTCCCCTATACCTTCGGTAATGTAAGAGTAAATAGCACTTTCATCAATCTCACCTGTCTCATGATATTCCTTTAAGGTAGACCCATAGGTATCTATACCCCAAATCTTGATATTAGGATTTTTCTCTTTCAAATATTTTCCACATCCAGATATTGTCCCTCCTGTACCTACACCAACTACTAAATGAGTAATCTTACCTTCTGTCTGCTCCCATAACTCAGGCCCAGTTGTTTCATAATGCGCCTGACGATTCGCTAAATTATCATATTGATTAACATAAATTGAGTTTGGAATTTCCTTTTCTAGCTTTCGGGCTATTGAATAATATGATTTTGGGTCATCTGCCGCTACATTTGTTGGACAAACGATAACTTCAGCACCAACAGCTCTAAGGATGTCAATCTTTTCTTTTGATTGCTTATCATTAGTGGTAAATATGCAGCGATAACCTTTAATAATTGCAGCAAGTGCTATTCCCATGCCTGTATTGCCTGAGGTACTTTCAATTATAGTTCCACCAGGCTTTAACTTGCCCTCAGTTTCTGCTACTTCAATCATTTTAAGAGCCATTCTATCTTTAATAGAATTACCTGGATTAAAAAAATCAACCTTTGCTAATACTTTGGCTTTAACCTCGCTACAAACTTTATTTAATTTAATTAAAGGAGTATCCCCTATGGTTTCTAATATATTTTCATGATACATAAGCCTAGCTTATTTGTCGTTTAATTAATATTTTGAAGACTTACTAAGTTATTATAAATCCCGCCCAAAGATAATAAGTCCTTGTGAGTTCCACTTTCTTTTATTTCACCATCTTTCAAAACAATTATTTTGTCAGCATGTTGAATTGTTGACAGTCTATGTGCAATAACAATAGAGGTTCTGTCTTTCATTAACTTAATCAAGGCATCCTGAACCAATTTTTCAGATTCTGTATCTAGAGCCGAAGTAGCTTCGTCCAAAATTAATATTGCTGGATTTTTAAGTATTGCTCTAGCAATGGTTAGTCTTTGCTTTTGACCTCCACTCAGCTTACTACCCTGATCACCAATATTTGCATTGTAACCACCCTCAAGTCCAATTATAAAATCATGTGCATTGGCCAATTTAGCTGCCCGTTCTATTTGAGCTTGACTAACGCCTTCAACACCAAAACTGATATTATTGTAAACACTATCATTAAACAATATTGCCTGCTGGGACACGAACCCAATTTTATCGCGCAAATCAGTTAACTTTAGGTCTTTAACATTAATTCCATCAATTGTAATATTACCTGATGAAACATCATAAAAACGCGGCAATAAATCTACTAAGGTTGTTTTACCTGCACCTGATGGCCCAACTAAAGCAATGCACTCCCCTTTTTTAACCTTTAAGTTAATACCCTTTAAAACTTGAGCCTGATCATTATAAGAAAAGTTGACTCCATCAAAATTAATTTCTGAGCTAAAACAATCTATAGTTAATGCATTATCCTTTTCTACTATTTGAAGATCAGCATTTAAAACATTGACAATACGCTCTGATGATGCCATACCCTTTCTTATATTGTAATAAGCGGTCGAAAAGGCCTTTGCTGGCGAAATAATTTGGGAAAAAATCACTATATACGTAATAAAACCTTCTGGCGAAAGCCCAAGACTATCATTAAGCACTAAACCTCCTCCATACCATAAGACGGCAGCAACTACACTAATACCCATGAATTCTGACAAAGGAGAAGAGAGTTGTTGACGACGTTTAATTTTATTTTGAATGGAAAATAAAGTATGATTAATAGATGAAAATTGATGTCTTCGATACGCCTCAACATTAAAAGCCTTGATAATTCTGAGCCCAGATAGCGTCTCTTCAATTATTGTTACCAACTCACCCAATCTTTCTTGACCCATTTTTGATTGTTTTTTAAGGGTCTTACCAATAGTCCCAATAATATAACCCGTTAATGGAAGTACAATAAGAATAAAAAGTGTCAGCTGTGGACTCATATAAAGCATTACACCTAAATAGGTTAAAATCGTTATTGGCTCTCTAAATATAATCTCCAAAAATTGAACAATAGATATTTCTATCTCTTGTATATCTGAAGTCACTCGAGTTATAATATCTCCTTTTCTTTTCTCCGTAAAATAGGAAATTGGCAGAGCTAATATCTTCGCAAAGATCTCATTACGCACATCTCTTAATATCCCATTTCTCCAAGGCGCAAGAAAATACATAGCTAGATATCGAAACAGGTTTTTCAAAAAGAACACCACAATGACGGTCACACAAATAAAGACCAATGCCGAATATCGACCCTCAACTATGATTATTTTGGTAAATGTGTATTCAAAATATTCAATAATACTATCTACACTAAAATATAAGTGGGGGGCTTGCTTTGATAGTTCTGGCATTTCAGATTTAAAAAGAAGCTGAAGAAAAGGAGCTACCATGGCCAAACTCACTGCAGAGAATACAATAGCGAAAATATTGAACAATAAATTAAGGCCAATATTGACTTTATAGTGAATTGAATGACTTAAAACCCGAAGCAAATGTTTCATGCTAAAAAAATGTGCTCAAAGATACAATTTAAGTCATTATATAGCATGTATTCATAATGTGGCATGCTAATTGATTTTTATTCAACATTCTCACATTTTAAACCAATTTCAATTATGTCCTTACCGAAACAACCTAGACAGCAAATGATTAATCTAATGTACTTAGTATTAATGGCACTATTGGCAATGAATGTCTCTCAGAATCTACTAAAGTCATTTGGGAGTATAGATCAAAGCCTTACCGAATCAAATAAGCAGCAAACAATAAGAATTGAAAATGCATTATCTGAAATTGAAGTGGCTCATAAAAGAGATCCATCTAAAAACAAACTTCAAGTAATCTATAAACAATCTAAAGAATTAGCAAGCCTATCTAAAGTTTCAAAGGAAAATATTAAAAAGGTGAAATCTATGCTAATAGATCGCGCAGGAGGATATGATGACGGAAGCATATTTGGTATTCCAATGCTAAAGGAAAGTGATAATATAGATTATGGAATGGAAATAATGGATACAAGAGGACATGGGTTAAAGATAAAAGAAGCAATGAATCAGCTTAGAGACAACTGGGTAAACCTAATTTCTAATGTTGAAGGAAGAACTACCGTTCCTAACAAGGAAGACATATTAAAAGAACTTGGCCTTGAAATAATGGCAAAAAGACCGAATCACATAAAAGAAGGCGATGAGTTAATTCCATGGCATATTAACATATCCAAAGGCGTACCTGTAACTGCAATTATAGCCACTCTAACTCAACTAGAACATGAGATTTTAAACAGCGAAAATGAAATGATTAACTACATGAAATCAAAAGCAGGGATTGAAGATGAGTTTAGAACTGATCTTTCTGACATCCTTATAATTCCTGATAATACACATCCTTTTCTTAATGAGAATTTTGACATAAATATATATTATGGCAGACGTCAATCTTCACTTCCTATAGAAGTAATAATAGGCAAAATAAGCGATGACTTTAAAGAAAAGTTTGCTATAACTGACAGCAATAACAACATTATTGATTATAGAAGTATTTTAATTAAAGAAGGAGAAGACAAAAGAAAAAAATGGCCACTTCTTAAAAAAGACCCTAGGGATGCAGACCCTGAAATTTTAAAAAATGAGAGTAAAAATTATGCAAATCTTTTGAAAACGGATAAAAATGGAAAAGCAAGAATGTCCTTAATAGCAGAATCTATTGGATTACATGAATTTGAAGGAGTCATAATACAAAAAAAACAAAATGGAGATACAGAATATAAGCTGTTTGATAAAAGCCATGGTGCAAAATACCAAGTCGCAAATAAAACAGAAGCAGCCATTGCAGCTCTTAAAATGAATGTACTATATGTGGGAGTAGAAAATCCACTTCATATTTCTGTTCCTGGTTATAAAAATGACCAAATAACACCAATTGTAAACAATGGCATTATTACTAAATCAACTTTTCAGGGCAAATCATGCTATATGGCTAAAATAAAAAAGGGAGGCTATGTAGATATTGATTTAATTGTAAAAGAAAAAGACGGATCTACAAAGACAATTAAAGGGATGAGATATAGAGCCAAATATTTAGATGATCCTAAATTGACTATCGGTGGTGTCAGCAATGCAAAAAGCATGAATAAGGAAGAAATAATTCAGATTAGAAAAAAGCTCTATGCTCTTATTCCAAATTCAGACTTTGACTGCATATTTAAAATTAAATCCTTTGAGCTTTTTTTAATCAGTAAACGAGGAAGCAACAATTCTGTTAAATGTAGAGGCGCCGCATTAAATAACGGAAAAGCCAAAAGACTAATTGAATCTGCAAAGCCCGGAGATACACTATGGTTTAGAGAAATAAAAGTAAGTGGCTGTGATGGAAGAGACAGGAACATATCTGACTATATGATAGATATTTCAACATAGAAACTAAAAAAACAATAGACACTATCAGACTATTGTTTTTTGAACTTATTATTAAGCTCATTCCTTAATTCATCAATCTCTTGTCTCAGCTCTAATATTAGCTTAAGGTTTTCATCCTCACGGTCTTTAACTTCATTTACATTAAATTTTAAAGACTCTATTATTGATTGTTGTTCTTGTATAGCTTTAGTTAGAACTGGAATTAAATCACTATAATAAACCCCCAACTTTTTATTCTTTTTATAAATATAGTTTTGAGTTTCTTCATTTTCCATGTACCAATCATGAGTTTTAACTACCTCTGGAATAATGTTGAGTAATTCCTGAGCATTAAAGCCTATTTTTCTTTCACGCAAATCTTGTGGTATTAATGCACTTCCAATCTTTTGATTTTTCCATTCATAGGAAATAGCGCTCATTTCCATTACCTCCTTTAAGCCATATTCCAAAGATTTAATATTTGTCTTTAATGAGGTATCACTAGTATTTACTGTACCACTTGTCGCATAAACATCTGACCAAGGATAAGCAGACGTACCTAAAGATGTATAGCTTTCTTGAGTACTAAAATCTGTATTGACAAATAACTCACCCATTCCATCATAAATATATTCGATTGAACCAATTGAGACTGCTGTCCCTCCACTAGAACCTTTGTAGGCTCCAAGCACAAAGTCTTTAGTATAAGGATTTCCACCAGAATCATTAAATCCAGTGCCATCATCAGCGTCTACACTTGGATAGCCTCCACCAAAATTAATGTAATCATCCTCTACATTGGACTGAAATATCATTCGAGATTGACCTTCTAAATTAAAGTTGCCTGGAGATACACCTCCGCTACTTCCATCAATCAAAAGGTCATTATCATCCAATACAATACTTGTATTATTAATTAATGTACCACCCAACTTGACTGTTCCTGATGATTCACTCAAACCATTATCAAATGTATATGATCCGCCGCCACCACCACTACTTGGCAAAGTAACCGTATTACCTCCAGAGATACTCAATGAATTACCTGAAATACTCAAATTCTGAGGAGCTAAGCCAGATGCATTAGACCAATAAGCATTCCCATCAGCATCACTCGTTAAAACCTTACCAGCTCCTTCTGTTCCATCTTCTAATCTAAGAACATAAGAACCAGGAACAGACGGAGCACTTTCTGAAACCACTACATTATCAACCGTGGC
>CAJXBJ010000091.1 GCA_913050195.1 uncultured Saprospirales bacterium | reverse complement strand
ATAAAAAACCGAATTAGGTTTTGCATGCACCTTTAGCTTATACAAATAAGAATTTGAAATGATCCGTATCCTTTAAGACCATGCCTGTTCCTCGAACAACTGCCCTCAAAGGGTCATCTGCAACATGCACAGGAAGTTTTGTTTTATAGGATAAACGCTTATCCAAACCCCGAATCATTGCTCCACCACCTGTTAAATGTATTCCTTTTTGATAAATATCCGCAGAAAGCTCTGGTGGTGTAATTTCGAGTGCCTTCAATACAGCCTCTTCTATCTTGGCAATGGACTTGTCCAATGCTTGAGCTATCTCCGAAAAAGATACCATAATTTGCTTTGGGATACCTGTCATCAAGTCTCTACCGTTTACCGCATATTCGTCTGGAACTTCATCTAATTCAGTTAATGCTGCACCAATATTAATTTTAATCTGCTCTGCTGTACGCTCACCAATTAAAATGTTATGTTGACGACGCATATAGTCTAAAATGTCATCTGTAAATTCATCCCCTGCAATTCGTATTGACTGATCCAGCACAATACCCCCCAAAGATATCACAGCAATGTCTGTCGTTCCACCCCCAATGTCAACCACCATATTGCCTATTGGCTCCTCAACTTCAATGCCCATTCCAATAGCTGCCGCCATGGGCTCTTGCACTAAATAAACTTCTTTAGCTCCAGCATGCTCTGCAGACTCTCGAACAGCTCTTTTCTCCACCTCAGTAATACTCGAGGGTATAGAGATTACCATTTTAAGAGAAGGACTAAAAACACTTGAAGGCTTAATCATACGAATCATCTCTCGAATCATATTTTCAGCCGCTGTAAAGTCAGCTATAACCCCATCCTTTAAAGGACGCACGGTTTTAATATCCTCATGCACTTTTTCATGCATTTGCAAGGCCCGCTTGCCCACAGCTATAACTTTTTCTGAGCGACGATTAATGGCCACAATAGAAGGCTCGTCAACCTCCACTTTATCTTTATGAATTATCACTGTATTAGCCGTACCAAGGTCGATGGCTAGTTCTTGTGAAAAGAGATTTAAAATATTAAACATATTCGTTTGGCTTAAAGAAGCCTAAAGTTAACATAAAATCTCTATCTATCAGAGGCTTAGTGTTTAAAATGGCGAACACCTGTCATACTCATGCTCATGCCATGATTATCGCAATATTGAACAGAGTCATTATCTCGTATAGATCCACCAGGCTGAATAACCGCCTTAATCCCTTCATTGTTTGCTATCTCCACACAGTCCGCAAAAGGGAAAAAAGCATCTGAAGCCATAACGGCCCCCTCTAAATCAAACTCAAAGCTTTTAGCCTTAATAATAGCTTGTTTTAAAGCATCCACTCTAGATGTCTGTCCCATACCACTACCGCAGAGTTGTTTGTTTTTAGCAAGAACTATAGTGTTTGACTTTGTATGCTTAACGAGCTTATTCGCAAACAATAAATCTTCAACTTCAGTATCTGATGGCGACTGCTTAGTTGCGAGCTGAAGGTCTGATGCTTCTGACATTTTTCGATCTACATCCTGTACCAAAACGCCATTCAAAAGACTTCTAAATTGTCGAGTTGGTAATCCTTCTATTTTATTCAATAGCAAAATTCTATTTTTTTTCTGCTTTAGAACATTTAGCGCTTCATCCGTATATGAAGGTGCTATTAATACTTCAAAGAAAATCTTGTGCATTTCCTCTGCAGTTTCAACATCAACCTCTCGATTACATATTAGGACACCACCAAAGGCAGAAACAGGATCGCCAGCAAGTGCATCTAGCCATGCTTCTTTCAATGTGTTTCTCGACGCCAAACCACATGCATTATTGTGTTTAAGTACTGCCATTGTACACTCATCAAACTCACGAATTAATTGGACTGCAGCATCAATATCTACTAAATTATTATAGGACACTGATTTACCATGAAGTTGCTCTAGGTCCTTAGACAAGTCCCCAAAATAAACCCCTTCCTGATGAGGGTTTTCTCCATATCTCAACGCACGACCATTTCGTTCACTTAACTTCAAATCTCTATTCTCTGAACCCTCGGCAAACCAATTAAATATTTGAGTATCATAATGTGACGAAACATTAAATGCTTTTCTCGCAAATGCCTTTCTTTGCTCTATCGTTGTTGCTCCATTCTGAGCTTCTAAAATAGCCAGCAAGCCTTCGTAATCATCCATCTCTGATACAATAAGACTATCTTTAAAGTTCTTCGCAGCCGCACGAATTAAGGAAATACCACCTATATCTATCTTCTCTATAATGGACTGTTCATCTGCACCAGAAGCCACTGTTTCTTCAAACGGATAAAGATCTACAATTACCAAATCAATCTCTGGAATACTGTATTCATCTAACTGCGCAAGATCCTGTGCTTCTTCACGGCGAGCTAGTATACCTCCAAATACTTTTGGATGTAATGTTTTAACTCTACCGCCCAAAATAGAGGGATAATCCGTTAGAGATTCTACTGCAGTGACATCAATATCTAGATCGCGTATAAACTTTTCAGTTCCTCCTGTAGATATTAGCTGCACTCCAAGTTCATCGAGCTTTTCAACAAGTGGCGCAAGACCATCTTTATGAAAGACAGAAATTAAGGCTGTTTTTATGCGTTTCATGAGGGCGTTTTGACGGCAAAAATAGTCCTTTATTGCTCATAGCCAAACAATTGTCAAAAAAGTTATAAGCAGACTTATACACCTTGCTTTTTTACTAGATATAAACAGCTATAAAAAAGCTAAATGGAACAGATTTTGAAATAATCCATATCAAAACCTAAAAATCATGTTACGTTTAATTCCACTAATCTTCTTTTTTTCAGCATCAATATGCTGCATGACGCAAAGTATAATAGATCAAATTCTGGAAAAACCAATTATTCAAGTTGACAAACTTGATAAAACTGAGCTTCATAGTAAAATATTCCTCAAAAGTGACTTCAATAGAGCCACACTTGGCTCTAACAAATCATTAGCAAGGTTAAAAGATAAAACCGTAACACAAGTGGATCTTGTTTTCACAACATATAAAGAACATATCAGCTTTAATCAGCTTAAATTAAATAGGGAGCGCATGCTAGAATTAGAAAAAATAGCTCCTGAGCTAATACGAAACCCCCTTATAAAATGGCGTTTAATCGGACAAAATGGAAGTCATGATACGGAGGAGGCAAAAAACGCTTTTCACGGCTTTGTTATACATTATAGAAACCCCGCAAAATTTGGTAGGAGTTCAGAAATAAAATACCTAGAAGCTTATTTAGATGGCGAAAGAGATTTAAGCATATCAACAACAACTAAGATATCCTCATCATGCCCTGATTTCAATCACCTAGGTGATGATTATTGGAAATACATGATAAAATATCTCAAGTACCCAAAGGGATTAGATGCTGATCCTGGCATATCTATAGCCTCTGCAATCGTAGACACCTGCGGCACCCTAAAAAACATTATAATAGAGTCAAGTAAAGGACCTGCATTTGATCTAGCATTTATCAGCATGCTTAAAAATATGCCCAAATGGACCCCGGCAAAAATAGGAGGCACTAATATTCCTAGGCGTGTAGTCTTATCTGGTATTTTTGATAAGCACCTTGACCTTGACTATATAGAACTATACAAAGCCTATAAGAGCGTTTCTTGTAAAGCAGTAACTAAAAGAACATCAGTAGCTTTAGACTCTACGCTTTATAAGGTATTTAATAGAAACCCTGAATGGCAAAGTATGCTTGTTGTTACTGATGTTACTGGAAGCATGTATCCTTACATTGCTCAGCTTTTGGTTTGGCATCAATTAAATATTAAAACCAATAAAGAAAAGGTGAAGCAGATAACTTTTTTTAACGATGGAGACAATAAAAAAAACCACACCAAAAAGGTTGGCTCTACAGGAGGAATATATCACACAAAGGCCCAAGACTTTGAAATATTCAAAGAAACCCTCTACTCTGCGATGAAGGCTGGAGGTGGGGGCGATATTCCTGAAAACAACCTTGAGGCTGTTTTGAATGCTATTAGAAGCTGCCCAAAAGGCAAAGATGTCATTATGATTGCGGACAATTATGCCGCACCTAGAGATATTAGCTTGGCCAAACACATTGGAAGTCCAATTAAAATTATACTCTGTGGTGCCTATGAAAATATAAACGTTGAATATTTAAACTTAGCACGTCGCTTAAAGGGCTCCATACACACTATGAATGAAGACATAACAGACCTTGCAAAATATAATGAGGGAGAGATCGTCGACATTGCAGGAAAAAAATTTAAGCTAGAAAAAGGAAAGTTTATTCCTATGTTTTCATTGTAAGAAAGCTAAAGAAAGGGTGTAAGCAACACCCTTTAAATTATTCTTATTTATCTAAAGTTAGATTATCAATGACCTTTTCTAATTCTCCCGCCTTTTGAGTACCAAGCTTTATGGTCTTACCATTATTAAGTTTAATTTCTAAAAAATCATTCCCTCTTGTATTATAAAGCCAACCATCTTCCGTAAGGCGAATACCATAACCCGTTATTAACTGTTTGACATTGCTGTTTTTTCTTACTTCTAAAGCCGAAACATCACTTAGATTAATTTTCTTGTTGATAAAAAAAGGAAAGTATTTGAAGGCTATCCCTTCATCTGTTATGCGAGTAGTCAATTTCGCTAATAAGAACAAAAGCGTAACTAAAATTGATGGAACAATACTAACAATTGCCTCTTTATCCAATACTATTAACCTATCATACAAATACAGTACAAGAGCTAAATTTACAACGAAAAGAATAACGAAAATCAATGGGTGAAATTTTTGTGTTTCGTTAAAGACATTTTTGTTTTGTGTTTTCATGACCTTTTAATTTTATTGACACCAAACTACATCAAAAAATCATTTTCAAAAACAAGTCTCTGACAAACGCCCTTTATTTTCTGACAAATCAGGTTTTCTAAAAGACAGAAACTTATTGGAAACTAACGAACCAGCGTAATATTTCCCCTTGAAAGCTCTGTGCTACCATCGAACATATGCAATCTTAATAGATAGGTAAATACGGAAGGTTCTCTTAATTGACCATTAACAGTTCCATCCCATGACTGACTAGGGTCTTTAGTTTCAAAAACAAGCTCTCCCCATCGATCAAAGATTAAAAAATCTATTTCTGTTGCATTTGTATGCACTCTATACACATCATTTTGCCCATCACCATTGGGCGAAAAAGCATTGGGTAAATATAAGTCATAACAGCCCTCTACATTTATTCTAACACTCGCAGAATCTGCACAACCTAAACTGTTATAACCAAATACTGTAAAAGTTTCTGATTGGCCATTGTTTACGTCTCTAACTGAATCTACAGAGTTATCATTCCACAAATAATTTTTTGCACCCATTACCGTCAAGGTGCTTTGCTCATTATGACAAATTGTTTCTGCACTAGCCTGCAGAAATATACTTGGACTTGATTTAATTTGAACGTTGACCTGAATTACAGAGTCACATTGATTTTGACTCATTAACACTATTTGGCCATTGGTATTACTAATATCAAAATTAGCTCCATGTATGCTTAATTGTTCCCCTTCACAAATACTTGTATCTAAGTTAGTTTGCCATTCTGGATATAATTGATTTATATTAACCTTTAACAGAGAATCGCAACCTGCCTGAGATACCAATAAACTAGTCCCCATCATATTTGTGCTGTCATAAACTACACCAGCCTTTGTAAAAGAACTCCCTTCACAAATCGATGTATCAAAGCTAGCAAGCATGGTCGATTGAAAGAGCACATTGACTAGAACTGTAGAGTCACAGCCAATGCTTGATGTGAGTAAATGAGAGCCACTTGAATTGGCACTATCATAGATTGCACCAAACAACACCACTGATGATCCATTACAAATGGTCGTATCAAACTTAGTTGTCACATTTGAGTGAAAGCTCAAGGTAACATTCAAGGTAGAATCACAGCCCGTAATGGAAGTGAGCACTTGAGAGCCTGTAGAATTTAGGCTGTCATAAGTAATGCCATTTATTGTGACTGCATTTCCGCTACAAACCATAGTATCCAAAACCGTTGTTATTTCTGAAAGCTCTGTAATATTAACTGTAACAAAAGAATCACAGCCTGAATTATTAACCAAGGTTTCTATTCCTGTCGGATTAGCAGCGTTGTATGTTGTGCCATTATAAACAAAGTTATCACCAAAACATACAGTTGGATTTAGATTGCTCGCAGTGGGAGTGCAGCAATTCAAGTTTGTTGAATATTGATTTGTACAACCAGAATTAACTACGGCTGTACCGTTACTCCTAAAATCTCCATCTAAATCAATAAACTCAACACATCCATCTATCGTTACTGTAATCGTACTAGAATAATCAACCGTTCCAAACCCATACATAAAATCACTTGATTCGTAGGTTAAGACATCTGTTCTATTGGAGTATCTACTTGAAAAGTAATTAACAGCAGTCCCTGTTCCAATACCTGTTCCAGTATAGCCATTAAGCACATATCCTCCTGCTTTTGTCACAGTTGGGGTAAATGCCGGAGATGTTAATACCACTGGAGCCGTAGTTGTAGAATTAGCAAATATCAGCGCAAAGCCATAACTAGTCCCATCCATGGCACCAACATTTATTGTAAAATCGATAGTAAATGTTTTGGTTCCATTTGCATTATTAACAATAGTCACATTGTCAATAGATGTCGTGTGACAGGCAAATATTTTTAAGCCTAAAAAAAGGAGAAAAGGAAATAAAAGAACTTTACGCATTACTGTTGATTTAGTGATTTCTATATAGAGTTCAAGCCACGCGAGGTGGCTTGAACTACTGAAACGAACATGAAAAAAATTATTTTACTTGGAATCTATATGCGTTCCTTTCTGTTGAGTTTTTCTCAACTAGAATATAGCTGCCTGGTACTAGACTAGCCACATTCAACACTTGACTATTGTTTTGACAAACAAAGCTCAATACTTCGGATCCAACTAAATTATAGACAGAGATTTCTGACCCCTCTGCATTGTTAATCCAAAGTCTATCTTCCGCTGGGTTAGGGAAAACGCTAAGCCTCTCCATTCTTTCTTCACCAACAAATACCGCAGTACCTGAAGAGGTTACTTTTGGAAAGATATGCCAGTCACAGTTTGGACCAACAGCTGGATCACCTCCACCCCAAGAGTATGCAATTGGAGCCCAATAGTCTGGTACAGTAGATGTAGGATATTGCTCCCATGCATTAAGATAACTTTGAGTACATCCAAGAGCTGGATTTGAGCTAAAAACTAA
>CAJXBJ010000090.1 GCA_913050195.1 uncultured Saprospirales bacterium | reverse complement strand
GTTTGAAAAAAATAAATGTCTTAATTGCATTTGGAAATACATTGATTGAAGCAGGAATTAAGTCGATTTTGATAAAAATCGATACTATTCAAAATATATATTGTTCAAATGAAGAAGAAAGGTGCAATGATATAATTAACAAGTACGACTGTAAACTTTTAATCATATTTAATGAGCACAATAGGATAAGCTCTCTTATCGTGAACCGTCTAAAGTCGAAAAATAAAGAATTAAAAATCTTATTAATTTCAGATCAATATTTTGACAACTCCTCAGATTATCAAATTGATGGTTTTTTAACTACTGATTGTGATGATGAAGAAATCAGAGAGGCTATTAATTCTATAAATTCTGGACAAAAAGTTATTTGTAATAAGGTAATTAGGCTTTTCATGGACAAAAAAACCTCAATTAAAAAAGATGACTGCGAATCAACTATTTTATCCAAACGAGAACAAGAAATAATAATTCTAATTGCGGGCGGCAGTAAGAATACTGATATTGCAGAAGAATTATTTATCAGCCCTCATACTGTTGCAACACACAGAAAAAACATTATGAAAAAATTGGGTGTAAATAAAATTTCTGGATTAATTCACTATGCCATAAAAACAGGACTTATTAAAACCTGAGTCAAATCAAATTTTCTGACGCATCTCAGACACCTTACTTATTAGAACAAAATCTTCAATTATAGCATGTAACTCAAGATCCCTTTTAAAATCCTTGATAGTATTAATTAAAGCATTGTACACTAACTTATCTGATAAAAATACTTCCAGCTCAGTTAATGCCCTTTCCAACAAATCTAAATCTTTTTCTGTTTTGGGGTGAGCATCTTGAAATTCTTCCAAGGAAAACAGATTAACATAGTTCATAACCTGATATCTATTGAATGTGCTTTTATTCAAATGATATAAATATTTTGCATAAACAAACAAGTTCTTTTCCTCGACATAAAAATGTTCAATAAGAGACATTTCAAATCTTTTAAAAACATCTTTTACTAGTGATAAAAGCTTATTCTCATTATTGGACAAAAGCACAATATGATTTATATACTGCTCTATTTTAGGTAACAACTTATTTTTATAAAAAATATGTGACTTCTCTAGATAATCTATAAGTACCAACAAATCATAATAGCGAAATGTATCTAAAACCTTAACCCTTGAAAGATCAGATTGATGAATTAAATCAATTATAAAGTTGACATTTATTTTTAATTCATCGCATATAGTTTTCAAATCACTTTTGTCTCCTTTATTGATATTATATTTACTGAGAGTATATATGGCTATCTGATGAGCCTCAATAATTTGACTTGGATTATATGAACTTTCGACTAACAATTAAACTCTACTACTTTATTAATTTCCAAATTGATTATGGCTTCTTCAACTAAAGATATAATATCACTTAATTCAGACTCATCTAAAGTCATCATAACAGTCTTGCATGGACTAGTAATAAGTATTCTTTTACCTTCAGGCATTTCGAACACATATGAAGGGTCTATATTATTAAGGGACTTTACAAAACGGCGTAATGATTCTTCTGTAAAATATAACAATACGTTTCCATAAGAAACCTGAATATTACCGCAATCCATACACACACCGACATGGCCTGAATTTGATTGTGATAACAAATCTATATTAACGTGATAATGAGACATTTCCTTTATTTAGATTAATTCTAAACAAAGGTAATTTTGAACAATAATCTGTACAATACCCATTTTGAGGTAGTTTTCGAAAAGTTACAAATTCAGAATCAAAATACTCTTTTTACGGTATTGAAAAAGACTTAATACCACTATAATATTGCAGACAATTTTTAATAACCAAATTGTCATATGGATTGGGATATAGAAATTAAGAATAATAAAGTTATTGTAAGAAAGAAAAATATTACTATCGTTGATAATATTGAAGACTTCTATGAATTGCTTAAATGCATGTCTACACACTTAAGCAATATTAAAAAGGCGGGATGCATAAGACTTCATAACACTACTACTAACATAAGTATGGTAGTGAAAAAAAATAAAATCAGACCGCTTTACAATCAAATTCTTGAATTCAAACCAAAAGTTGACCAATTGTTTAATCAACAAAAGAATACCGCCGAACTTTAAATAGTCACAAAGAAGAAAACCATGAATGATATAAAAGAAAACATTACAATATTTTGGGGTTCTGATACAGGAACTACAGACGGAATAGCTGAAATGATTATTGAAAAAATAAAGGACGATTTTGAAATCAAACAAATCAATATGATTAATGCTTCCTTAGAAATGTTTGAAGCTGACGATCTACTTATTTTTGGACTTCCTACATGGTATGACGGCCAATTGCAAAGTGACTGGGATTATTTTTTTGATAGCTTTTGTGAAATTGACTTTACAGGAAAGACTGTAGCTATTTTTGGCCTTGGGGACCAATACGGGTATGAAGAATATTATTGCGATGGCATGGGTATACTTGGTGAACAGGTCATAAAAGCAGGTGGAAAATTAATAGGCTGGTGGCCAATTGAGGGATATTTTTTCACATCCTCTAAGGCAATATTAAAACCAGATTTTTTCTGCGGACTAGCCTTAGATGAAGAAAATCAATCTGACTTGACTAGTGAAAGAATTGAACACTGGACAAATCAAATAATTGGAGAATTTAAATCAGCCAGAACTGAAGTCCAAATAGCATAAGTCGAAGATTTTTATTTTTTATCTTTGAATTAATGCAAAAATTAGATGAGCTAGAAATAAAGAACTTTTTGAAAAAAGCACTAGGTTGGAATCTTAATAATAATGGTTTAGAAAAAACATTTATCCTTAAAGATTTTAAAGAAGCAATGAGCAAAATGCAGCATATTGCTTTTGAAGCTGAAGGCATGAATCATCATCCAGAATGGTTTAATGTATATAATAAGCTAGAAATACGTCTAACAACACATGAGGTAAAGGGTTTAAGCCAAAAAGATTTTGAGCTAGCAAAAATTATCGACGAAATTGTAGCTAAATAAGACTAGCAACTAGCATTATTACTTGAAAGGTTTTCTCTGATTCCACTCTTTTGGAGCAATTTTATTAGCAAACAATCCAAAAACCCAATGTATGAATGGATTAGAAAAACAGATATATACATAATCTTCTACAGGCTCTGCTCCAAAATTACTTTTAAACTCTGAAGCAGTTCTACCAAAGATAACCTCTTTACACTTATAGCTTATCCCATTACTTATAATATCATATAACATTTTAGCATATACACCATATTTCTTATTGATTTGATAGTCAATACCAATAAAATGTGAGTAAAGAATATCACCATTTACAAATTCAGTCGAAAAAGAGACTAATTTATTTTCTAAGTAATATGCATTAAGTTTAAAGGTATTTGGATATTTTTCCTTTAAATCAACATAGCTCTGAAGATTAAATCTAGGTGGACTAAAGCTTGATTCTTCAAAAACCTGATTAAACAAGGCTTGAAGATTATTTAGTTCATTTTTTATACTGTCTACATTCAATTGTTTACAAACCAGTGATGAGGAATCCCTCTTATTGCGATTGTATTTTTTTTTATACTTGGAGGATAGCGCATCAAAATAATCATTAAAATTCTCCCATGTTTGGTTTATTGTCAAACGCATATTAGGTTCAACTTGGACCTTATGTAAGAATGATTCACTCTGGTAAGCTTTTTGCGAAGAACTTATAAAATTTGAGGGCAACACAAAAACATCTATAGATAGATCCTTCGCCATTATTTTAAACCAATTTTTCAGATTCAACTTAGAAATATCCTTTATCCATTCTACTGACTTCACATTTGTAAAATACACATTACCAAAACTTAACAATCGGAAGGACAAAAATTTGAATAAGAAAGACACTAACCCAGCGCCCTTATTTTTTCGTAGAAATAATTGGAGAGTGCTACCAGAAAAATCAAATAACTGAGCGCTTGCTCGACCAAACTTTTCAGATGATTCAAAAAAAGTAAAATACAGGTACTCTAAACTCTTTTGCTTATTTTCAAAACAACGCAAGAAAGTGCGAGAAAGAAAATTAAACTTCTCACTAGACTTATATCTATTTACTAAATTATCATTCTCATCAGACCAGTAATATTTAATCTTTTCAGAAAACATTTATCATGTGACTAGAAGATTTTTTATCCATCATAGATTTTAAAAAACCCTTGTTCATAGTAAAGTTATTGTCCCTCCTAAATTTGACAAAATTTGAATCAGAATAAATAGAAAAATTTTCCGATTGATATATTACAAGTTTGTGATAAGGAATAAGCCATGATATGGTTGAATATTTGACAGAAAATCTTACTATTATTCCCTTGGGTCTGAGTTCTATATTGGCGTACAGTATATTCTGACCATTCTTTAAATGCTGATTGAAATCAGCACTGTAGCTTTCAACAACCATACGGTGAGACCCAACCGTACTCGTAAGACGCTTCCAAAATGAAATAGGCTCTCCGACAACTTTATAAATTTGACGAACTTTATTTTTATCTAGATAGGTTGTGTTTAAAATCATGTTCAAATATACTTTTTTTTGTTTAATTTTTTGTCTTTTTAATTAAACAAAGCTAAATTTGATTAATTCAATTACATACAACATTAAATTAAAGTGACATGTCAAGCGAATCTACTATGGATAATTTTTTAAACGTGCAGTTAGATAAAATTACTGCAGATCAAATAGGGGACGATCATATTTATAACAACCCTGACACACCTCTGCGTGATGATGCATTTGCTCTTAGCAATAATGCGAAAAAGAAAAAAATTGCTGTCCATTTTAAAAAAATAATGGAGACCCTAGGGTTAGACTTATCTGATGATTCCTTAAAGGGTACGCCTGAAAGAGTAGCCAAAATGTATGTTGAAGAAATATTTTCAGGCTTAGATCCAAAAAATAAGCCGAAGGTTGCCTTGTTTGAGAACAAGTATCAATACAACCAAATGCTTGTCGAAAAAGATATCACACTTTATTCAAATTGTGAGCATCACTTTGTACCAATAATTGGCAAAGCGCACATCGCCTACATATCGAATGGCAAGGTCATTGGCTTATCAAAACTTAATAGAATTGCTCAATATTTCGCCAAACGACCACAAGTACAAGAAAGATTAACTAATCAAATAGGCAAAGAGCTTCAAAGTATTTTGAACACACTCGATGTGGCAGTAATAGTTGATGCTTCGCATTTATGTGTTTCATCAAGGGGGATTAAAGATGATAGTTCTCAAACAGTAACCTCTTTCTATGGAGGTCGTTTTAATAATTCGGAAACCAAGAATGAATTTATCAGTTATTTAAATCTTTAAACATGAACAACTATCTAGTCATAGGAGGATCTTCAGGTATTGGTAAAGCCCTAACTGAAAATCTATTAATCAATGGACACAACGTTTTTGCGACTTACAACAATAATATACTTGAAAACAAAAATAACCTGTCTGTTCATCATTTAAATGTAGAAAATGACTTTGACTTAGAATTTCTGCCTGACAGGTTAGATGGCATTGTATATTGTCCAGGATTAATTAGTTTAAAGCCATTTAGAAGATTAAACATAGAGGATCTAACTAGAGACTTAAATATTCAAGTATTCGGTCTAGTAAAAGTCATTCAAAAAGCGTATTCGAATTTACGTAAATCCCAAGATGCGTCCATTGTTGCATTCTCTACAGTAGCAGTACAAAAAGGCTTTAACTTCCATAGCCAAGTAGCTATTTCAAAAGGAGCAATCGAAGGTCTAATAAGAAGTTTAGCCGCGGAATTTGCGCCAAAAATCAGAGTTAATGCAATAGCTCCTTCTTTAACAGATACACCCCTAGCGTCTGATTTAATCAATAGTGAAGAGAAAAGAGCATCAAATGCTGAAAAGCATCCTTTAAAGAGACTTGGTACAGCTGAAGACATTGCTAATACTGCGAGCTTCCTATTAAGTTCGGAAAGTTCTTGGATGACTGGACAAGTGCTATCAGTGGATGGTGGAATGTCTAGTATTAAAAGTTAGACGGAAACAACAAGTAGCCAGTTACTTTCAAATAATATATTCTACTTAACTCCTATGGGTTTAAATTAGTATTTTAGCCGCCAAATTAATCGTCATGAAAATGAGTATTAATCTTTCAAATACTAAGCTCGGTATAATTGGTGGTGGTCAGTTAGGTAAAATGCTCAATTTAGCTGCTCATAATTGGCATTTAGACACTTATGTTATTGATCCTAACCCATACTGCTCATGTTCAACCTCAAGCATTCAGTTAACTGAGGGAGATTTTATGGATTATCAAACAGTGTATAATTTTGGTAGGGATAAAGACTTTTTGACCATTGAAATAGAAAAAATTAACGTTAATGCTCTTAAAGCTTTGGAAAAAGAAGGAGTGAAAGTATTTCCAGAGCCAAGGGTTATTGAGCTTATTCAAGATAAAGGCCTACAAAAAGAGTTTTATAAAGAAAAGCAGCTAGCAAGCTCTAAATTTATTTTATTAAATGGCAAAGAATCTGTTCTAGAGAATATTAAAAATGGAGCTATTCATATACCTTTTGTTCAAAAAAGTAGAAAAGGTGGTTATGATGGCAAAGGGGTACATGTTGTTAATGACATACAAGACTTAGAAGGCCTTATGGATTGCCCCTGTGTAATTGAGGACTTAGTTGATATTGAAAAAGAGCTAGCAGTAATTGTAGCAAGAAACCATAAAGGAGAAACAAATGCATTTCCTGTTGTTGAGATGGAATTTAACTCTAAAGCTAATCTTGTAGAATTTCTTTCTTGCCCTTCTGATATTAGCAAGGAGATTGAATCAAAGGCTATCAATATAGCAACTTCATGTATCAATGCTTATAATATGACTGGTATTTTAGCAGTTGAGCTTTTTTTAACCAAAAGTGGTGAAATTCTTATAAATGAAGTTGCACCAAGACCTCATAACAGTGGACATCACACTATAGAAGCATGTATTACATCCCAATATGAGCAACATTTAAGAGCAATTCTTGGACTTAGTCTTGGTAGTACTTTATTAAAATCTCCTGCAGTTATGATTAATATCTTGGGAGAAGCTAATTATACTGGAATAGCAAAATATGAAGGCCTTGATGAATGTTTGAGTGTGGAAGGATTTAAACTACATCTTTATGGTAAAAAAGATACGAAACCATTTAGAAAGATGGGACATGCCACCATTTTAGATAGAGATATTGAAAAGGCCAAAGAAAAAGCTAGATTTGTTCAAAAGAAATTAAAAGTAATAGCATGAGACCAATTGTAAGCATAGTCATGGGTTCAGATTCTGA
>CAJXBJ010000089.1 GCA_913050195.1 uncultured Saprospirales bacterium | reverse complement strand
TTTATACTATCAAGACTAGTAGGATTAGCTGGCTCAATGTAAATATTATCTATAGTGTTCTGACCTAATATAAAAACACTAAAAACGCATAATATTAAAAGATATAAAGACCTACTCATTAAGCACTTTATATTTTGAAACAAGCTTATTTCCGTTGAAGAACTCCACCATAAATAGGCCCTTTCTGCCATCAAAATCTATCTTATGCTCACCATTAGCCAAAAGCACCTTTTCTAAGACTTTTCTGCCTAACAAATCGCTCACCCTAAGCTCTAAGTCTTTGCTATATGAAGACTCAACTATTAATACCCCTTTGGATGGATTAGGGTAAACCTTAAAGAAAGATTCGCTATTTGACAGGAAATCCTGTATTGAAACTACTTGAGTACAGGAGGCGGCATTTGAATCTTCTACATGAATGAATAAGGAATGATATGTATAGGCTCTTACAGGGCAGTTATCGTCTTCACCTTTGAAGGTTAAGAGATAATGTCCTTTTGCATTAGATGGTATATTCCAAGAGAAGTATGCCCACTTTTTAGGGTCATTTCCTGATGGCGCATAACTCACAAATGAACCTGGCATACTTTCATTATGGTTCGACGTAATTGTTGTATTTCCCGAAGAGTCAGTATCCCAAAAATATGTATTCAAACTTATAGAGTCTCCCGCTTGAGCATAATAATTAGCCGAATCCGAACCATAACCATATAAATTCAGTCCTTTCGAAACACCCCAAACACTAGGCGAATAATTAGTGCAGGATTCACCTATCAAACACAAATCACGTATTGAACTGCCTACCAATGTTTGCATTCCATTCACACACCTCCATTCATCAACCTTCATTGTAACAATAGACAACTGAACTGCATTCAAGACAAAATCATATGTGCCACAAACGCCATTGTAACCAATATCATTAAAAGTTGTAGTTCCTTGTATAGGATCTGAAACGCTTAAACCAGCAGCATAAACAATATCGGAAGTCGCATTGCCCTTTGATGGAATTGCCGAAAAAACTAGTGAGTCTCCATCAATATCATAAGTGCCATGATTATAGCTTACCCCAGAGCCAACACAGGTTTGGTGGATAGGAATTGACGAATAGTTAACTGAGTTATTACATATACCATTAGAATTGTTTAAAAGTACTTCCATATAGAGATCTGAGGATGCAGGATTTTGAAGATTTGTTATAGCTGGGTTTCTACAACATTGGCTATAAGACAAAACCCAATCATCACATTGAGCTGGTAGCTGTATTGTGTCGCTATATATTATTTTGGTATAACCCATCAAACTACCCCCACTACATGTAGTTGATGAATATTGAGATGGACACACCTGACTGACCTCCACTGGTGCACCGTCAGGCATCATAGTATGAACAAAAGTAGAAGCGCAAGAACTTGAACTAGCGTTAAGCATAACACTAGTTGGTGCCGACATACCACTGCAATCACGATATAAGGTCACTGTCACTACATAATTGTCGTTGCCTATACATTGATAGGTAATGTCCCCTGTCAATAAGTGACTAGCATTTAGAAACAGTCCACATCCAAAAAAAATGCCCATTAAAAATAATTGTCTCATAAATAGCCTATAAATTCTCATCATTGATATTTTTGTATTGAAATAAATTCTTTTTTTAAGTTAGTAATTTTTCGAGTAAAAATGATGCTAACCCTGACATAGTCAAATGAAAAATAGCTTATTTAGCGTTATGGCCATTGGTGCTCTATTATTGCTTAATGTTTCCTGTAAAAATATTGAGCACATAAAGCATGACCCTCCTATAACACCAAGCCAATGGTGCAATAGTCAGCCTTGTGTTCATATTGGAAACATCACAGTATGTCAGCCAAGCTCATCCGCTATTGTATATATTCTTGCTATATCATCTATCATTTTGGGGCTTCGATTTATTAGAAATAACAACAATCAAAAATCAAGAACGTGGTGGGGCATATCTCTCATGATTGGTGGATTAGGTGCTCTTCTGGCTGGCACAAGCTATCAGGCATTTGGCTATGAACTAAAGTGCGCTGGAAAGGAATATTGCTCCTGGACAAATTGGTGGGAACTTTGGTATGAGATTCTCACTATTGCCAGTGCAGGAACATTACTAGTGGCTGTTGCTAAGGCATGCTTTGTTAAAACATGGCAAAAATATTCCACTGCCTTTGCTTTAATTAACACCCTTGCTTATATATGCACTATTGCCATAGGTGTCTATTTTCAAAACCAATTCCTACTATCCTTCGATCTTATGGTCTGTTTTATTACTCCCATTTATATTACTATTATGGTTGTTAATGTAACAGACTACTTTAGAACTAAAAAAACCATGCTAAAGCATTTAATTATGTCTTGGATAATTCTGTTTTCAACACTTGTAATGTATTACCTTTACATGACAATAAACGCTACAGAAGCCTTATGGATCAATGGGCTTTGGTTCTCTGAAAATGATGTTCTTCATATCGGCATGATTGTATGGTTAATCTATATCGACAAATCTTTGGGCAAAAGCCTTAAGGACCTTAAATTTGAAATGTGATAATCTCCAAACTAAACCACACAAACTTAAAAATCGCAACTGATATTCGTTCTGTTTTTCAGGCATCCTATAGGATTGAAGCGAAGCTCTTAAAGGCCACGGACTTCCCTCCTTTAAAAAGGCCCTTGAACTGTTTTATTGAAAGTTCTAACGATTTTTGGGGAGCGGTGCTAAACAAAGCTACCTGTGGCGTTGTAGAAATTAATACAAATAAAAGCCGAACACATATACAAAGTTTAGTTGTTCATCCAACCTTCTTTAGACAAGGGGTTGGCAGAAAATTAGTAGAACATGTTTTTGATACTTACAAAACAAAATTGTTTACTGTTGAAACTGGATTAGAAAACACACCTGCCCTAAAACTTTATAAGCTATTGGGATTTGAGGAGATAAGTCAATATAACACCGATCACGGAATTCGAAAAGTTAAACTTGAAAAGTTGATTGAAGGCGTATGATTCTTGAACAAATACCCTTTTTGATCTTTGCTTTGTTTGGCGCCACTTTAATTGCGAGCATAAGTATGATTTACTTTGCCTCAAGGTCAAAAATATTTCTAATCTCTGCTTCTGTCTGGATAATCATTCAATCAACGATCACATTGCTTGGAATCTACCAACAAACTGAACTAATGCCTCCTCGAATAATGCTATATGGAATTTTCCCTGCCATTCTAATTATAGCCTTCAGCCTTTTGCTTAAGCAAAACCAAGAATTTATAAATAGCTTTAATCTAAAAACGCTTACCTATTTGCACATAATTAGATTACCTGTAGAAATTTGCTTAGCCTTACTATACCATTATGAGACAATGTCAATATATGTAACTTATGATGGCACAAACTTTGACATCATATCTGGCATAAGTGCACCCATCATTGCTCTTATTTGTTTTAAGAAAGACAGGGTTCAGAAAAAAACATTATTGATTTGGAATATTATCTGCATGCTTCTTTTGATCAATGTTGTAGTTACAGCAATTCTGTCTACACCCTCCCCTCTTCAGCAACTTGCCTTTGACCAACCAAATACTGCCATATTATATTTTCCTTTTAGCCTATTGCCGACAATGATTGTCCCAATCGTTCTTTTTGCACATCTTGTGGCAATAAAAAAAATAACTAAATGATCTCTTATTTAAAAAACCCTATACTGACTGGAGCTTTTCTTATGTTTTACCTATCTATGTTTGGGCAAAACCTAACTAACAACACGAATATAGAAATCACAAAAAGCTGGTCACAGGAAGCTAGTGGATGGACTTACCCAATTTATATAGATGTGCCGTCAGAGCCAATGCCTAGCCATGGATATCCAGTTTGTATTTTATTGCACGGCAATGGAGGTAACGGCCCTGGAATGATTAATATGTTTAGAAATACTCTTAATTGTCACATACTTGTTTCTGTAAGCGGATATTTAAGCTCATGGAATATTATTGATGAAGCCAGTGATGCGCCTGATGTTGAAATGGTTTCAGACTTAATAGATTCTTTACAAGGCTATGACAATGTTAACCCCGATAAGATTAGGGTTTTAGGCAGCTCCAATGGCTCTGCATTAACAAACAGGATTTTTATAGAAAACAACAATACTGGTGTCGATATATTTTGCGCTATTGTTTCTCATTTATCTGAAGAGCTATACAGAAATAACTCTTTTTATTATCCGAGTGGATCAACGGATGGTAGCCTTAATTACGGTGGCTATGATACACCAAAAACACCTATAGCTGGGAGAAAATATTTGAACATCTCTAATGAAAACGATGGCCTAATTCCATATTATGGCGGAAGCTCCGTAGTTGGCGCAAATTTTCTTGATGCACAGGATGCTGCTTTTGCAATAGCGCAAAGCCAAGGCTATTCTGGAGCCCAAATCACAGGCAATGGAAATCAAATTGGCAATTCTACGGTCTATGAATATGCTTATCTAGATAAGCATATTGTTCATTTACGTTCTGACGCAAACCATGGAATAAATGATACCCACAGAGATTACATAGCAAACTTTTTCAATGATTGCGAAGACAATACCACAATTAAAACGGAGGAAGATGCTCGCTTTAACCTTTTTCCAAATCCAACAAGAAACAGAGTTGTTATAACGCTAAATCATACGAAAAACATGCCCTACAGTGTTATTAATCTACAAGGACAAATAGTAAAACAAGGCATTATAGAAAGCAGTAAAGCTTTAATTGACATGAAAGACTTAGAGTCTGGTCTTTATTTTATAAACATTGATAACCATTATAATCCCTGTTATAAACTTTAGCATAGACTATGCTTTCAAATTTTGAATATCTTTACTTCGTAAATTACTTTTAGTTCAAATTAAATATACAATGAATAGATTCTTTGCTTTTACTTGGCTTCTTCTAATGTCTTATATAATTATAGCTCAATCAGAAGCATTGAATTGGTATTTAAAAAGCCCAAAGACAACAAAAGTATATGGCGTTGGAGCCGAGGCAGCTTATGAATTATTGAAAAACAAAAAACCAAAAGAGATTGTTGTCGGTGTCATAGATTCTGGCGTGGAAGTTGACCACGAGGACTTAAAAGAATCTATGTGGATCAATGAAGATGAAATTCCTAACAATGGATTAGATGATGATAACAATGGCTACATTGATGATATTCATGGTTGGTCCTTTCTAGGAGGAGATAGCCTGGACATGAACTATGAGGCTTTTGAAATAGCACGTATGTACTTAAAAAGTGCAAGCTTTTTTGAAGAAATAGATACCACAAACCTTAATCCTGAAGATTTAAAAAAATATGAAGACTACTTGGACCTAAGAAAAACATATAATGAAAAACAGCAAGAACTAAAATTTCAAGTACAAAGCGCTAAGCTAATAACAAAGTATATTGAAAGTGTCGAGAAGCAAACCGGCATGCCGTTCTCTAAAAAAGCAAATAAAGATTTTGAGCCAAAGAACGAGATGGACACTAGGCTACGCAAACAAATGAAAATTATTTTAATGGTGGTTTCTGCCGATCAACTCAAAGAGGAAATGAGCATGGGTCTTGAAATGATAGAACCAATGTATAATATGAATAACACAGGCACTGACTCTTTAAGAGAAAGTGTTGTTGGAGACAATTTGTCTGATGTATATGAAAAAGACTATGGCTGCAATCGTTATGAAGGTCCTGATGCGGGCCATGGAACGCATGTCTCTGGCATTATTGCTGCCGATGCAAACAATACGTTTGGAATAAAAGGCATTGCTCCAAGTGCAAAAATAATGTGCCTTAGAGCCGTTCCAAATGGGGATGAGAGAGATAAAGATATTGCCAACTCTATAATATATGCCGTTGACAATGGAGCTAAGGTGATTAATATGTCTTTTGGGAAAACACACACACCAAATAAGCTCGCAGTAGACCAGGCTATACAATATGCTGCTAAGCATGATGTTCTATTAATTCATGCGGCAGGCAATGATGCCAAAAATTTAGATGAAAATGATTTTTATCCCGCAAGAACTCTTAATGATGGCAGCACTGCCCAAAACTGGCTTGAGGTAGGCGCTTCTAGTGCTTCGAAAAAAGGGAAAAAATTTGTAGCCTCTTTTTCAAACTATGGTGTTAAGAGTGTTGATCTCTTTTCTCCAGGTGTTAATATTTATTCTACAATGCCTGATAACAAATATAAAGACGAATCAGGAACATCTATGGCCGCTCCCGCTGCAGCTGGCGTAGCTGCCTTAATAAGGGCTTATTTCCCAGAGCTTAGTGCTGTGGAAGTTAAAAATGTGCTAATGAATAGTGTTGAACCCTACAAGAAAAAGGTTCGGCGACCTGGCTCAAAAGAAAAAGTTCTTTTAAGCGATTTATGTATTAGCGGTGGGGTCATTAGTGCTGAAAATGCTATTAAAACACTTTTAGAGCAAAGAAATTAATCAAGTTAAATTCTTGGTGTAAAAAATAGTTTTAATTCTGACATAACCCATTATGTCTTTTCTTCTGCAATAAGCAATGCTTAAAAAAATTAATTTAATGTTTTGTGTAACTCTAATACAACTTTTTAGAGCCACTTACGTAATACTGAGTCTAAAAATATAATTATGGAAAATTTAGGCTTATTTCTTTTAGTACTTATTGCTATTGTATTGATTGTTGATCCAATATTAGAAAAGTATGGAACTATGGATGTTATAAAGGATGAAAAAAAGTGGATACTAATAATCCCAGGTATTATTGGATTAGCCTTAACATTTAACCCGTTAACACGAACCGAAGCTGGATATCGAACATTTGTTGAAACTATTACCGGTGACCAAGTAGTGTTTTTTACTCCAGGTTATCATTATGCGGGTTTCTTCAGCAAACGAACAGACTATCCAGATGTTGTAACTACTGTTTTTTCAAATGAAGAAAGAGACAATGTCACTTCATGGCAAAAACCTTTTACCATTAGATTTAATGATGCCACAAAAGCAACTGCTCAAGCCACAATAAGATGGAATTTGCCGGATAATGAAGATAAAATGATTGAAATACATAAAGCTTATAGAAGTGCAGAACGTCTAGCCAAAAACTCATTAGTTCCTTACAGTAGAGAGTGTTTAAAGTTCGCTGCTCAACTCATGGAATCAGAAACACACTATAGTGGTGGAAGATCTAGGCTTAAAGAAGATTTCAGATCACAGCTTCAAGAAGGCCAATATGTTTTAGAGCAAAAAACCGAATATGTTAAAGACAGCATAACAAAAGAGAAAGAAAAAATAACTACCTCATTTATTAGAAGAGATGAAAATGGCCTGGCAATTCGCATCGAATCGGATATTCAACGATATGGTATAAATGTTGACTTTGCTGCAGTAGATGAAGTTGACTATGAAGAACAAGTAGACAGAAAACTTGCGCAGAAAATTGAACAGTCAACTTTGGAATCTGTAAGTAAACAAGCATTAATCACTGCACAGCAAGAAGCTTTAACAGAAAAAGCAAGAGGTGAGCAAATGTTAGCTAAAGTAAAAGCGACACAAGAAGCTGAAAAACTTCAAATGGTTATTAAAGCAGAAGCAGATAAAACACAAGCGGTTATTCTTGCAGAAAAAGCCAAAGAAGTGGCTAAGCAAGAAGCAATGCAAGCAAAATATATTGCTGATAAAATTGCTGAAGAGGGACGTGCTCAAGCTGAAGCAAATAAAGCCCTAGTTTCTGCAGGCTTAACACCTGAACAGCGAATGAATATGGATATTCAAATTGCTGACCG
>CAJXBJ010000088.1 GCA_913050195.1 uncultured Saprospirales bacterium | reverse complement strand
GTTTTAGCAAATATTCCAGAGAAAATAAAGCAACTTTTAATTATAACTAAGTTGAATTCTGTTTTTAATTCCTTTGATAGCATTGAAGATGCGGAAGCAGCTTTAATACAATCCTAAAAAATATATAATGGCGGTAGATGTGCTCTTAGGGCTCCAATGGGGCGATGAAGGGAAAGGTAAAATTGTTGATGTATTTACACCAAAATACGATCTTATTGCGCGCTTTCAAGGTGGACCAAATGCGGGACATACTTTAGTTTTCGATGGTCAAAAGCATGTATTGCATACCATTCCTTCTGGAATTTTTAATGATGGCTGTTTAAACCTAATTGGAAATGGCGTAGTAATTGATCCTGTAACCTTAAAAAAAGAAATTGATCAATTAATAGCTCTTAATATCCCAATAAAAGAGCGTCTATTTGTTTCTAAAAAAGCACATATTATTCTTCCAACTCATAGATTGCTTGATGCCGCTTCGGAAAAAGCAAAAGGAAAAACAAAAATTGGTTCAACGTTAAAAGGAATAGGTCCAACATATATGGACAAAACTGGACGTAATGGTCTGCGAGTTGGAGATCTTCTTTTAGATGACTTTGAAAAACACTACAATTTTCTCTTAAAAAAGCATGCAGAAATACTCCGCTTTTATGACTTTGAGTATGATTTAAGTGAAATGGAAAGCCAATTCATGGAAGGTGTAGCGCTTATACGAAAACTAAACATAGTAGATAGCGAATACTTTATTAATGATGCTATTAAAGAAGGGAAAAAGATTTTGGCAGAAGGCGCTCAAGGTACAATGTTAGATATAGACTTTGGTTCATATCCATTTGTGACCTCGTCTAATACAATTTGTGCTGGAGTTTGCACTGGGTTAGGTATTGCTCCACAGCACATAGGTGAAGTGTTCGGTATCGCTAAAGCTTATTGCACCCGTGTAGGAAATGGACCTTTCCCAACAGAATTAGATGATTCAAATGGCGAAAAACTTAGAAAAATAGGTCACGAGTTTGGGGCCACTACGGGAAGACCTCGTCGTTGTGGATGGATAGATATCCCTGCTCTCAAATATAGCATAATGGTTAATGGTGTTACTCAATTAATATTAACAAAAGTTGATGTCTTGGATGAGTTTGAAGAAATACAAGCTTGTACACACTATAAAACAGACGGTATAGAAAGTGATGTTTTTCCATTCAATATTCAAAAGCAAGAAGTCATTCCTATTTATGAAAAAATTAAAGGTTGGCATTGCTCTACTCAAGAGCACATACCAGAAGCCCTAAACGATTACATAGAATATTTAGAGGATAAGCTTGATGTACCTATCACATACATTTCTGTTGGACCAGATAGAAAACAAATGATTTGTCGGGAAAATGTAGGAAGTGCGTAAGCAATCATTCGGCTTTAAAGAGCTTGAATTATTTAAAAAAAAGGCCTTAAAATGGGCGTCCAAGTATAAATATTGCGCCTATTTGGACTCCAACGAATATACTAATTACCCTCACATAGGGAATGAACTAATTATTGGAGTTGCTAATAAATCTACTTGGGACCAAAATGACAAAAATCAATTTAACCAATTAGAAAACTATATCAAAAAAACTAAATCCTGGGTATTCGGTCATCTTAGTTATGATTTAAAAAATGAAATAGAAGAAAAACTACATTCCAAAAATAAAGATCCGATAAAGGTCCCGCTAATGTATTTTTTTACAGCGGAAATTAGAATTCAAATAAAAATCAATGAGAATATATGTTTTATAGAGGCTTTATCACCCGAGTCTGTATTTAGGAACATACAAGAGCAAGAGGCCCAAACTAAAGAGAAGCAAAAAACTGAGCTACATGAGCAGATTGAAAAGTCATCCTATATTGATCGTGTGAAACACTTAAAAAATCATTTAATAAAAGGTGATTTATACGAGATAAATTTTTGTAAAGCCTTAAATGGAAACGATAAAAATTTTAATCCATTAGAAATATTTGAACGCCTAAATAAAAAGCAAAAAAGCCCATTTTCGGCCTATTATAAAATTGATGACATATATTGCCTTTGCTCCAGCCCAGAACGATTTTTAAAGAAAGAAGGTTGCACATTAATTTCTCAGCCAATCAAAGGTACACTGAAGCGAGAATCAAATAAAAATATTGAAAAAAAAGCGATAAATGCCTTTAAAAATAACAGAAAAGAAAAGGCTGAAAACAACATGGTTGTTGATTTAGTCAGAAACGACATGTACAAAACTGCACTAAGTGGAAGTGTTAAAATAGAAGAATTAAGAGGTATTTACTCCTTTCCGACTCTACATCAATGCATTTCAACAATTACCTGCAAAATACAAAAAGAAGATAGCGTTAAAGCCCTGAAAAACTGCTTTCCTATGGCTTCAATGACAGGCATGCCCAAATACAAAGCCCTTGAATTAATCGAAAAATTTGAAAGTCAAAAAAGAGGTCTTTTTTCTGGATCAATTGGTTACATAACACCAGATAAAGACTTTGACTTCAACGTAGTAATAAGAAGTATATTATACAACAAAGGAAACGGAAACATTAGCCTTCAGTCAGGAGGTGCTATAACACACCTGAGCAAGCCTGATGACGAATATGAAGAAGCTCAATTAAAGCTTAAATCTTTAGTTGAGGCCATAAGCTAAATGCGTATATTTTTTTTCTACTATCCCGTGAATACAAGAGAATTATATTTACTTTCGCAGTCAATTATTTTAAATTAATTAAATAACCATGACTGCCACCGAACAATACAATGAAAGTTTAAAATCTTGGATTAATAAGGAAAAATTAGCTATTGAGCTAATGAATGCTTTAAGCAAACTACTTTATAAATATTCTGTTGAGCTAGTTTTATTTAGAAACACACTAGTTGGAGCAAATATTCAAGAAGTCATTTATTATCATGACTATGCAAAAAATGTAGTCTTCAAACCTATAAATTTAGAAGATACTAGCGAGCTAGCAAAGGCATTATTGGAAATTGGAAACCTTGCTCCATCAAAATTAGACATAGGGAAATTGGCATTCGAATGGTCTCAAGAAAAAAGTCAATATTCAAGTAAAGTTGATTTCTTAAAGAACAAGATTGAGAATTTAAGTTTAGAAAGCACAAATAGCATTCAACCTAGGGATGTTGTATTATATGGTTTTGGTAGGATAGGCAGATTGGCAGCACGTGAATTGGTTAAACAAGCGGGTAAAGGTCAACAGCTTAGAATTAGAGCTATTGTGACAAGAAAATGTGGAGATCTAGAGCTTTTAAAAAGAGTTAACTTATTAAAAATGGATTCAGTACATGGTCCTATCTCTGGTATTATTGAACCAAATCTTGAGAATAAAACAATAACCTTTAATGGTCAGTTAATTCATATGATTGAAGCATCAAGCCCTGATCAAATTGACTACAATGCTTACGGTATAGACAATGCGATTGTAATAGATAATACTGGAGCTTTTAGAGACAAAGAAGCCCTTAGCTTACACTTAAAATCTAAAGGCGTAAGTAAAGTGATTTTAACTGCACCTGGTAAAGGCGTTCCTAACGTAGTATATGGGGTTAATAATAAAGATTTAGATGTAGATAAATTAGATGCGTTTTCAGCAGCATCATGCACAACGAATGCAATCGTACCAGTTCTTAAGGTTATTGAAGATAGCTTAGGCATTGAAAAAGGTCATATTGAAACAGTTCATGCCTATACCAATGACCAAAATCTCTTGGATAATATGCATAAAAAGCATCGACGTGGAAGATCGGCAGCAATTAATATGGTAATAACTGAAACAGGTGCTGCAAAAGCTGCAGTAAAAGCAATACCTAGCTTGGATGGTAAGTTAACAGCAAATGCTGTACGTGTGCCTACACCAAATGGATCACTTGCCATTATGAACCTTACTCTACACTCAAAAACTAGCTTAGAGGGTATAAATGAAATTGTTAAAAATGCTAGTCTAGAAGGTGATTTAGTCAACCAAATCAGATATTCTGTAGAAGACGATCTTGTATCGAATGATATTATAGGAAATGTTTGTTGTTCAGTTTATGACAGCAAGGCAACTCTAATTCATCAAGACGGCAAGAGCGTAGTATTGTATGTATGGTATGACAATGAATTTGGCTACACAAAACAGGTAATTCGTTTTGCCAAACAAATTGCTCAAGTTCAAAGAAGACTTTACTACTAAGAGTAAAGACTAATAATTTAGAACTTCAGTCCTACTAAGTCTCTTCACTTTTCCAAGCTTGGAAAGTGAAGACTCCTTTACTTTAGATTCATCTCCAAGCACCAAATATTGGAAGTGAGCATTCTTCACATATTCATTAAACATGGATTTGAATTTCTCAAATGTCATACCTTTAATCTCCTTGTAAACAAAAGCTCGAACATCCTCATTAAGGCCTAACTTTTGAGCATCTTTGTAAGTCCAATAGATATTTGTTTTTGTTATTCTTTCTGACTCGATTTCCTTTAGAATATTCAACTTAGCCCCTTCAAATTGTTCTTTGGCATCAGGAAGGTTCTGAATAAGACTCTGGAAAGCATTCACCATGTCATTTAGCTTATCGGCCTGCGTTAAAGCAGTAAATTGCAAATAAAAATTATCCTCAACTTTGGTTGGTGTAGTGAAACTAGATCTAGCACTATAAGCCAACGCTCTTGATTCTCTAATTTCTTGAAAAACAATGGAAGATAAACCGGAACCAAAAAACTTATTATATATCTTAATAAAAGGAAGTAAGTCTTTGTTGAATTTAGCAGATTGAGCAAGCGCAATTAAATAGACCTGCTCCATTTCATAATCTATGAAATAGACCTCATCACCCATTAAATCCTTCGCATTGTATTTTTTTGAATCTGGAATAACCTTCCTATCATTAATTAAATGCTTGGAAAGCTTTTTTGTAAGAACATCTTTAGTTAGCTCATTATCATCTAACTTTCCATAAAATAAAACTTCATGTGGAAAGTCCAATAAACTATGAATATGCTTCTCTAAACCTGTAACATCCTTTGATCGCATTTCATTTTCAGTAAGAATATTCGTAAAAGAAGACTCTGGACCATACTTTAAATAGTTCATAGCACCATAAAACAAATAACCTTTAGATTTCATGTTGTTATCTCTCTCTTTAAGAATATCATCAATATATTTATTATAAATAGCAGTATCAATCTTTGCCTCCCTTAAGTTGTGCTCAAGCAAATCAATAGCCTCAGACATAGATTCTTTTATACCATTGATACTAACATAGCATTTCTCACTTCTAACATTTACATTCATATCCACACCTAATTCATACCACTTTTTCTTAAGCTCTGATGGAGAGTATTTAGACGTTCCAGAAAGAGGTAAATAATTTAAGGCTAGGGATAAGCCCAAGGAGAAATCCTTACCAAAGTCAAAACTATAAACTATTGAAAATCTGCTATTTAAGGTGTTTTTTATAAGCTTAAGTGGCACATCTTGACGAAGGCTAGAATGATTAATATCGTTTTGAAAATTCAAGAATACTGGTCTTATATCACTTGATTCCATGGCAGAAATCTCTTTATACTTTTCTGTTTCAACACCACGCTTTAAGTCAACAGGGGTAATCTGAGGCTTTTCAATAGCTGGGAAAGAATTATCTGTTCCGGACTTCTTATATACAACCACATAATTATTATCAGAAAATTTAGACTGAGTCCACTTCATTAGAGACTCCTTATCTATAGCAGCAATTTCATCTAATTGCGCCAATACATCACTCCATTCGTAATCCTGAATAAAGGCATTCATCATTTTTGCACAGCGATTGTAGTTGCTTTCACTTTCCCTCATTGCCGCCTTTCTTAGATCAGTCACTGCTGCCTTCATTAAACTTTCATTAAAGCTACCAGATTTAATACTATCCAATTGACTTAAGATCAAGGCTCTTACCTCATCCAAATCTTGGCCTTCTCTTGCATAACCAAAAAACATTTGTGTGCCATAATCGCGATGCTGCCAATAAAAAGTACTTGCGCTTAAAAGTTTCTGCTTCTGAACTAAATTTAGATCAATTAATCCAGCTGTCCCATTGTAGAGTATTTTACTTACTAAATTAGCATACTTTTCATCTCCACTTTTATTGTCTCCTAAACGAAAACCCATTACCATAAATTCAGCATCTGGACCAAGTATTTCTTTAGTTCTAACTTTGCTTATTGGGTCTTCTTTTGGAAGGGTCAAATCCCCCAATGATTTACGAGTCATATCACCAAAATAACTATCTATCATTTTAATCGTACTATCCATATCCAAATCTCCAGACATAGCTATACACATATTATTAGGCACATAATATTTCTTAAAATAATCCTCTATATTAATCCAAGATGGATTTTTTAAATGTTCAGGCTCACCAATCACTGTTTGCGTACCCAATGGATGCTTTTCATACAAAAGCTCTAACATCGCTGAGAAACTTTTACGAAAATCGCTATCCTTCATTCTCATATTAAACTCTTCATAAACAGCTTCTAATTCCGTATGAAACAAACGCAATACTAATTCACCAAATCGCTCTCTTTCAATCTTTAACCAGCGGTTAATTTCGTTTGAAGGAATTTCATTTACATATACAGTTTCTTCAGTACTTGTGTAAGCATTTGTTCTAGTTGCTCCAATTGAGGATATTAACTTATCGTATTCATTTGGAGAAACGTAAGCAGCTGCAAGCTGCGAAATACTATCAATTTGAGCATATATCTTTTTCTTTTTTTCAGAATCTGATTCTGACTTATGGACCTCATATAAATTTCTAATTTCATCAAGAAGAGGCTTTTCTTTTTGCCAATCCAAAGCCCCCAAACTTGAGGTTCCCTTAAATAACATATGCTCTAAATAATGGGCTAAACCTGTAGTTTCTTTAGGATCGTAAGTAGAGCCAGCCCTAACACCGATTTGTGTAAAAATACGTGGCTCTTCTTTATTAACAGACAGATACACTTTTAATCCATTTTCCAATGTATAAATTCTAGTATTACTATCATCATTTGACACCTCTTCATAAACATAATTATTATTATCCTTCTTCATTTTTGCTTGATATTTTTGAGTTTCACAGGCCGACATAAAAAGACAGAAACCTAGAACTATACATATATATTTCATTGGATTATTTTTTAATTAACTAAAGATAAAAAAAAAGCCCACTTTTAAATGAAAGCAGGCTTTTTAAATGGCACATTTAAATACTAACCGATATTGATAGTTCTTCTTTTATCTTCTTCAACTATTTCCATCTTAGGAATAAAGATATTCAATAGACCATTTTCATATTTAGCTGTAATATTATCTACATCCAAATCTTCCGGCATATTAAATGATCGACTAAATTTATTATAGGAAAATTCTTGAATTGTAAACTTTGTTGAAGATTCCTTTTCCTCTTTAGAAATATCCGTTGAGATAGTTAAAATATCTTCATTAAGTTCAATTTTAAAGTCCTCTTTTGTTAAACCAGGTGCAGCCATGTTAATAATAAATTCATTTTCATTCTCTAGAATGTTAACAGCAGGCCATTTTTTGAAATTCTTTTCGATATTATTAATTCCGAAAACCTCATTATTAAATACTTCATCCAAAATATTTGTAATACTTGGTATGTTGATGTGATTCGTTCTGTAAGTCATAATATATGTTTTTAAAGTTTTTTAATCAATTTAAACTCATATATATCAATTGTAATACCATTATTAAAACTATGACAACTAATACTATAACCTATGAATAAAAGTGCCTTATTGGCAGTTTTGTGCTTTTTTTAATGTCATTTTGTCGTTTTATTGAAAAACTACAAGGAATTTTTTCTTTTTACCTCTTTGAGCCAGTAAATATTTAGCATTTAAAAGATCCTTCTCTTCAACCAAATAATCAGGATTCGTAACTTTTTGTTGATTAATGCTTAAAGAGTTTTCCTTAATAGC
>CAJXBJ010000087.1 GCA_913050195.1 uncultured Saprospirales bacterium | reverse complement strand
ACAAAGACAATATCAAGAATACCTTTGAGGGGTATGTGAGGGAGTTTAATTAAGTATCTCTACCCTATTTTTCTTTGATTTTATGGCATATATATGTCAATTTATCTAAAAAAAAATCACAACCAATTCATTAAGAACTAATTGTGATTTCTTATTGTACCCAGAATGGGAGTCGAACCCACACGCCCCAAAGGACACTAGGCCCTCAACCTAGCCTGTCTACCAATTCCAGCATCTGGGTAGATACATCTAGAAGGAAGACAAAAAAAAATCTTGCCTCATGAGAAGCAAGATTTTTCGTGATCCCTCTGGGGCTCGAACCCAGGACTCCCTCCTTAAAAGGGAGGTGCTCTACCAACTGAGCTAAGGAATCATTATTGGAATGCAAATATAATTTGAAAAATCACATTTTCAAAAAGGCGTCCCCATATTTTTTTATTAATTTTCGTCTCCCCAATTGAATTGAATGAAAAATAAAGTCGTAATCATAACTGGAGCCTCCTCAGGAATTGGAAAAGCTTGTGCCCTTAAATTTGGTCAAGCAGGCGCAAAACTAGTGCTTGCTGCTAGAAGTGAAGACAAACTCACGACCTTTGTCAATGAGCTTAAAAATAATGGTATTGATTCCATAGGTGTAGTCACTGATGTGAGTAATGAAGAGCAATGTAAAAATCTTATAAAAAAAGCTTTAGATGCTTATGGCAAGATTGATATTATGCTCAATAATGCAGGAATTTCCATGCGTGCCCTATTTAAAGATGTTGATCTAAGTGTACTCAAGCAGGTTATGGATATTAATTTTTGGGGCACAGTATACTGTACTAAATATGCCTTGGATGAAGTCATAAAAAATAAGGGCTCAGTAATTGGTATTTCTTCCATTGCAGGATACAAAGGCTTACCTGGCAGAACGGGATACTCGGCATCTAAATTTGCCATGCATGGCTTTTTGGAGTCCATTAGAATTGAGCTACTTAAAAAAGATGTCCATGTACTTCTAGCTTGCCCTGGCTTCACGGCATCAAATATTAGAAATACAGCACTAAATGCTTCAGGTGGCACACAAGGTGAAAGCCCAATGGATGAAGGAAAGATTATGACAGCTGAAGAAGTTGCAGAAGAAATTTTAAAGGCAACTATAAAAAGAAAACGAGACCTTATACTTACAAGCCAAGGAAAAATGACCGTAATGGCTAATAAATTTGCCCCTAGCTACGTAGATAAAAAGGTCTATGAACACTTTGCAAACGAAAAGGATTCTCCACTGAAATAAACACTATGAACGCGCTAAAAGAAATCATTGAGAACTGTTGGAACGACCGCAGCTTATTAGAAAAGGATGAGAATAAAGAAACTGTAAGGTCCATTATTGAGCTTTTGGATAAAGGTGAACTAAGAGTTGCCGAACCAAGTACTCATGGATGGCAAGTGAATGAATGGGTAAAGAAAGCTGTCATTATGTACTTCCCTATTCAACCCATGGAAACAACTAAAGTAGGCCCCTTTGAATTTCATGATAAGATAGATCTAAAATCTAACTACCAAGAGCTTGGAGTTCGCGTAGTTCCTCATGCAATTGCGCGCTATGGAGCATATGTTTCTCCAGGGGTTATTATGATGCCCTCTTATGTTAATATAGGTGCTTATGTGGATAGTGGAACAATGGTTGATACATGGGCTACAGTTGGCTCTTGTGCCCAAATAGGAAAAAATGTCCATCTCAGTGGTGGCGTTGGCATCGGTGGTGTATTAGAGCCCGTACAAGCAGCGCCTGTTATCATTGAAGATGATTGCTTTATTGGCTCCAGATGTATTGTTGTTGAAGGGGTAAAGGTTGGAAAAGAAGCCGTATTAGGTGCTAATGTAGTGCTGACAATGTCTACAAAAATTATAGATATTTCCGGGGATGAACCGATAGAATATAGAGGAGAAGTTCCGGAAAGATCAGTTGTCATTCCAGGAACAATCCCAAAAACATTTAAAAGTGGCACCTACCATGTACCATGTTCTTTAATTATTGGAAAAAGAAAAGCTTCAACGGATAAGAAGACATCGCTTAATGATGCCCTTAGAGATCATAGCATCTCTGTTTAAAACATTGTATTGGTATAATGGAATCAGAAATCAAGAACAGTATAGAGCAACTTGATAAAGGTGGTTTACTTCTTTATCCAACAGATACAATATGGGGAATTGGTTGTGATATAAATAATGAAGCTGCTGTACGAAGGATTTTTGAGCTTAAGCAAAGGCCGTGGGATAAAAAGCTCATTGTTTTAGTTGCTGATATTAATATGCTTGAAAGATATGTGGGCAAGGTTGATGATACCCTTAAGCAAAGCATGGACGACCATAAAAATCCACTAACCGTAATTTATAAAAATCCTAAGCTACCAGATTACCTATTGGCTGATGACATGAGTGTTGCAATACGTATTCCAGAGCACACCTTTTGTCAAGCGCTTATTAAACGCTTTGGAAGCCCAATTACAAGCACTTCTGCCAACCTCAGTGGTAACCCTATTCCACAAGTCTACAAAGAAATCAACAAGGGTATTTTGAAAGGTGTTGATTACGTAGTAAATTTGGAGCGTTCTAAGCCTCCTGTTACAAAGGCTTCAAACATTGCTAAATATCTAGATAGAAAATTGCATTATATACGCTAAGAATAATTATGGAAACAACGATTCAATATGCTTTAAGCAACAAGAAAAAAGGATTTCAAATTGGAAATCGATTAATCCTTCCTTTCAAATGCCAGTTCATAAAAGTAATGGCTGATAGTGATATCATTACTGAGTTTGTAGGCAATGACGATGTCCAAATACATCAATCTCCGAAAAACACCAGTATCTATTTTACTGAAAGAGGTCAGCTTAGGAGCATGATTAATTCCTATAAAGTTGTTAAAATTATTGTTTGTGAAGAAGATGATGATTTATCTGTAGCAGATAATCATATTAAGCTTGTATGTCAAATGAAAGGACAACATGAAGTTAGTGTTGAGGTTCCTTCAGATGATATGCTTTTCATAGAATAAACTTCCTTGACTGATTTAAAAGCACACATTTCAGGAGTGGTGTATGATTTAATAGCTTCTGAAGCCACTAAACTAGGCATCCAAGCCTATGTTATTGGGGGATATGTGCGCGATATATTCCTTGAACGAAAGAATACCGACATTGATGTCGTCTGTATTGGTGATGGTATAGAGCTTGCAAAAAATGTAGCTAAACAGCTTAATCCAAAGCCCAAAGTATCTGTATATAAGACTTTTGGAACAGCACATTTTAAATGGAAAGATCAAGACATAGAATTTGTTGGTGCTCGCAAAGAATCTTATCAAAGACATTCTAGAAAACCGGATGTTGAAATTGGAACCTTGGAGGATGATCAAAATCGAAGAGATTTCACTATAAATGCCATGGGTATTGCACTTAATGAGAATAATACTGGTACCCTTCTTGACCCTTTTAATGGTCTACAAGATCTTGACGCAAAAATTATTCGCACACCATTGGATCCAGACATTACGTTTTCTGATGATCCTTTGAGAATGATACGGGCCATACGATTTGCAACACAGCTTAATTTCAGAATTGAAGAAACGACTTATAAAGGCCTAATTAGAAATATTGAGCGCATTCATATTGTATCTCAAGAAAGGATAACTGATGAGCTTCAAAAAATCATAGCATCTCCACGACCATCTTATGGTTTTAAGCTGCTTTATAATACTGGACTGCTGCAGATTATTTTTCCAGAACTATGCGCGCTTCAAGGGGTTGAGATAATCAATAACTTTAAGCACAAGGATAATTTCTATCATACCCTTCAGGTATTGGACAATTTGGCTGCGGTTAGTGATAATATTTGGCTACGGTGGTCTGCAATTTTACATGACATTGGTAAGGACAGCACTAAACGCTTAACAGAAAGTGGGTGGACTTTTCACAGCCATGAAGTCGTTGGTTCAAAGATGGTCAAACCTATTTTTAAGCGAATGAGGTTGCCTTTGGATCATAAAATGAAATATGTGCGTAAGCTAGTCTATTTGCACCTAAGGCCAATATCTCTTGCGCAAGATAGAGTCACAGACTCCGGTATTCGAAGGTTACTTTATGAAGCAGGAGAAGAGTTAGATGATTTACTCATTTTATGTAGAGCTGACATTACTTCTAAGAATGAGGCTAAAGTAAAAAAATACCTATCTAACTTTCAACATGTTGAAGATCGTTGTAAGGAGGTGGATGAAAAAGACCGCCTAAGAAATTGGCAACCTCCTATTAGTGGTGAGTGTATCATGGATGCTTTTGCCATTGGCCCTTCTAAAGAAGTTGGGCTTCTCAAAAAAGCCATTAGAGAAGCTATTTTAGATGGTGAGATACAGAATAACTATGACGAAGCCTACTCATTTATGCTTAATGAGGCCCAAAAGCTTGGTTTGAGTCAAAAGAGTAGACTGTGAGGCATCTAGTAATTCTTGGACCAACTGCTTCAGGTAAAACTAAACATGCTGTTGCTATTGCCAAGGCCTTTAATACAGAAATCATAAATGTTGATTCAAGACAAATATTTAAAGGACTTGATATTGGCAGCGCTAAACCAACGATTAAAGAACAAGAAGGCATAAAGCACTACTTTTTAGATAGCCTTAGCCTTGATGAAACCTATAGTGCTGGTGAATTTGGTAAGGATGCTAGAGATATTCTAAACACAGCTAAGAAACCACTGGTAATAAGCGGAGGTAGTTTCTTCTATATGAAAGCGCTGCTCTCTGGTTTAGATGATTTTCCTAAAGTAGATCCAGCTATTCGAGACTCCCTGAATGATGAGTATCAAAAGAAGGGCATAGAATATTTGCAAAAAAGACTCTCTGAGCTAGACAGCGAATGCTATAAAGCAATCGATCAAAATAATCCAAGAAGACTAATTAGAGCTTTGGAGGTCTGCATAGGCTCAGGGCGCACTTTTTCTTCCTTTAAATCCAAAAAACGTACGCCTATAGTCAACACCTTTAACATTGCTTTGGATATTGGAAGAGATGTACTTTACGAGCGCATCAATTCTAGAGTTGACCATATGCTTGAGAACGGACTATTGGATGAGGTTAAAGGACTTATAAAATACGAATCAAAATCAGCACTTCAAACAGTAGGTTATCAAGAGCTTTTTCCTTACTTCCGGAATGAATATAGTTTAAAAGAAGCCACTAGACTAATCAAAAGAAACACGCGTCGTTTTGCCAAACGTCAAAGTACATTTTTAAGAAGTATGGATAATATAAATTGGGTCAATTATGATGATAATAAAGCCATACTTAAAATGGCAGAAAACCAAGTTTTTTCAGATCAATCTTGACCGTACATTGCTCAACATCTTCAAGATCATTAGTAGCAATTAGAATTAAACGCTTATTTATAATCGTATTTAACTCCGTCTGATACCATAACTTGGCATTTGAATCCATATTTGTGCATGGTTCATCAAGTATCAGTATTGGCGTATCTGTATAAAGGCCTAAGGCAAGCTTTAACTTCTGCTTCATTCCCGACGAGAAAAATCTCAGCTCTCTTCCCTCTTTGCCTTCAAAACCCAAAATTTTTATGATTTTTTCTAAACTATAATCTGGTCTTAAGGGCTTTAGCTTAAAATGCAGTTCTAACAGCTCAATTAAGGTTAGTTCCTCAAACAAATCCATATAGGGAGCAACATAGCTTATGTACTTATAGTAGTCTGTTGGATTGATTACTGTTCCTTCATCATTATACTCTATACTTCCATCAGTAGCTTCCATAAAGCCTGAAAGTATTTTTAATAAGGTAGATTTGCCTGTACCATTAGGCCCCAAAAGACCATAGGCCTTACCTAGCTCAAACTCTAAAGATACTTGCTTAAAGAGGTATTTATAATTAAAGTGAATGCCTAGCTTGGAACAACTAATTTTCATTTCTCTGCAAAAAGCCTTTCATGATTCCACGCTTAGAGTCACGGATAAAGCGCAATATTTCATCCCGCTCTTCAGTTGCTGGAAATTCAGCTTCAATTTGAGCAAGTGCTTTTGATGTATTGAAGCCTCTTACAAAAAGTATACGGTATAATTCCTGAACTAAATTAATCATCTCTCCATTATAACCACGACGTCTTAAGCCGATTGAATTAACGCCTACAAAAGACAAAGGCTCTCTAGCCGCTTTTACAAATGGAGGAACATCCTTACGCACCAAGCAACCGCCTGAGATAAAGGCATGCTGACCAATATTCACAAACTGATGAACTGCGCTCATTCCTCCTAATACCACATAATCATCAACCTTAATATGACCAGCCAAATTAACAGCATTTGCTAGTATACAGTTATTCCCAACTTCACAATCGTGCGCTATATGAACATAGGCCATAAGTAAAGTATTACTTCCAACAACCGTTTTATATTTATCAGTTGTGCCTCTATTTATAGTAACACATTCTCTTATAGTAGTGTTATCTCCTACAAAGGTTAAGGTTTCTTCTCCCTTATATTTTAAATCTTGAGGTGGTGCAGAAACAACAGCTCCAGGAAAAATCTTACAATTCTTACCAATACGCGCACCTTCCATGATAGTCACATTAGGGCCTATCCATGTTCCTTCTCCAATTTCTACATTTTTGGAAATAGTAGAAAAAGGTTCTACAACTACATTGTTGGCTATCTTCGCATTGGGATCAATATAGGCTAATGGCTGATTCATGATTCTGATTTTCTAACGATTTGTGCCAATAAGTGGGCTTCAGTAGCAATGTTATCACCTACGTAAATAGCACCTTGCATTTCTACTAAACCTCGTTTAATCGGCCGTGTTAATTCCATTTTAATCTTCAAAGTATCTCCAGGTAATACTTTCTGTTTGAATCTTGTTTTATCAATTTTCAGGAAGTAAGTGTCATACATTTCTGGATCATCTACAGTTTGAAGAATCATTATTCCTCCCGTTTGAGCCATAGCTTCTACTTGAAGCACCCCTGGCATTACTGGATTTCCTGGAAAGTGGCCATTGAAAAACTCTTCATTTCTAGTTACATTTTTAATACCGACAACATGATTTTCAGACAACTCAACGATCTTATCTACCAATAGAAATGGATATTTATGTGGTAGTATGTTTGAAATATCATTGATATCAAAAATAGCTTCTTGATTAGGGTTATATTCTGGCACATCTTGCTTTTTCTTGAAGAGCTTCATCTCTTGCTTTAAAAGCTTGGCAAACTCAACATTAGCCTTGTGGCCTGGCCGTGTAGCTATTATATGCCCCTTTATTGGCATTCCAGTTAAGGTTAAGTCTCCAACGACATCTAAAAGCTTGTGTCTTGCAGGCTCATTAGATGCAAATAGATCAACATTGTTTAAATATCCCTCGTCTTTCACGGATACTTTTGGCTTATTAAGTAAGTCTGCAAGATGGTCAAGCTCTCCTTCTTTAATAACCCTATCTACAAATACAATAGCATTACTTAAATCTCCTCCCTTAATTAAATTGTGCTCAACTAATTGTTCTAGCTCATGTAGAAAACAAAAGGTCCTCGATGGAGCCACATCTTTTGCAAAATCTTGAATATTATCTAGCGTTGCATATTGAGTACCTATAACTTTTGAATTATAATCTATCATCACACTGACCCTAAAGCTATCTGACGGCAATGCGATTAATTCAACGCCACGCTCAGGTTCACTGTATGTAATAATATCTTTTATCTCAAAGTATTCTTTAGCAGCCTCTTGCTCTACTATGCCTGACTCAGAAAGTGCTTCTACAAACAAACGACTACTTCCATCTAGAATAGGAGCCTCAGGACCATCTACCTCTATTAAAACATTATCAATTTCTAAACCAGATAATGCTGCTAGTACATGCTCAATAGTCATGACCTTATGACCCTTACTTTCAAGTGTAGTGCCACGAGATATATCCGTAACTAAAGAAACATCCGCATCAATAATTGGTGTACCCT
>CAJXBJ010000086.1 GCA_913050195.1 uncultured Saprospirales bacterium | reverse complement strand
CCATGGCAGATGGCGCTCCGTCCAAGAAATCCTCAGCCAAAATAAATGCCTGTGCTAATCCATCTGGACTAGGCTGATTTTTATACTCTAAATTAATACCCCATTGGCTACCATCTCCTAGTAGAAGCTTAAATTTATTCTGATCTTGGGGTGTAGTAATAATAAGAATTTCTCGGATTTTAGCCAACATCAACACTGTCAAGGGATAATATATCATAGGTTTATCATAAATCGGCAACAGTTGCTTAGATACGGCCAGAGTCAAGGGATAAAGTCGTGTTCCATATCCACCGGCAAGGATAATGCCTTTTCTCTGACTCATTTTATTTCCTTTAAATCCTTAAATATAGCTCTTAATCCAATACGCCAGTCGGGACGCGTTAACCCAAATGTCTCTTGCGTTGTACTGCAATCCATCCGAGAATTGAATGGTCGCACGGCAGGTGTAGGATAGTTCTCTGTTAGAATAGCTGTAACTGTCACGGGTTTCACTGCTTTGTCAAAGATTGCAACCGCAAATTCCGCCCACGATACGTCAGGATACCCACTAAAATGATAGGCGCCCGCTTTGGACGGATCTTTAATTAATTGCTTTGCTATGTTTAAACAGGCCATAGCGATGTCGTTAGCCGGTGTAGGGCCTCCGATTTGATCTGCAACTACATTTAATGCAACATTGTTTTTGGAAAGCTGTAGCATTTTTTTAACGAAGTTCATTCCATTGGCTGACACTATCCAAGAGGTTCTCAAAATTGCGTAGATTGCACCACTATTACGAATACCACTTTCACCAGATAACTTGCTACGACCATAGGCATTTTTAGGGGCTGTATGATGTCTTGGATGCCATGGAGTCTCGCCCGTTCCGTCAAATACATAATCGGTAGAAATATGTATAAGTTTTAAATCTAATTCCTTTGCAAGACGAGCTAAATTTGACACTGCTAAATGATTTATTTCATTTGCTAAATTTGGTTCAGATTTAGATGCGGCAACTAAGTATGTTTTGGATAAAGGCTCAAGAAACGTAGAGATACTAAAGCAAAACCAATATTCTCCTTTAAAAGTTGAAGAACAAATTGCAATTATATATTTGGGGACTAAGGGCCTTTTAACTGATTTGCCAATAAATAAAGTAAAAGGTTTTGAAAAAGAATTCCTTACTCAATTAACTTCTCGTCACCCAGAAATTTTAGAGGAGTTTAAAGCAGGAAAGCTTAACAATGAATCATTGGAAGTTGTTGAGACACTTTCAAAGGAATTGGTTGAGAAATTAAAATAATTACCAATTAAGTCTTAAGAGATGTCAGGGAAGCTAAAAGCCATTAAAACCAGAATAAAGGCTGTAAAAGAAACACAGCAAATTACTAAAGCCATGAAAATGGTTTCTGCGGCTAAATTAAGAAGAGCGCAGGATGCTATAGTTCAGATTAGGCCTTATTCAAATAAGCTTAATGAGATTTTGGCTAATGTAGTAGGTAGTTTAGAGGGGGATGTCCAATTAAACTTAGCCAAGGATCGGGATGTTAACAATGTTCTTGTTGTGCTTGTGACATCAGATAGAGGTCTTTGTGGTAGTTTTAATTCATCTTTAATAAAAAAAGTGCGTGCATTATTGGAGAATAAGTATTCGTATTTAGATTCTAGTAATGTTACGCTTCTATGTGTAGGCAAAAAAGGTTATGAATATTTTTCAAAAAGACATGATCATATAAATACAGAGTTTTTAAATCTGTTTAGCGATTTGAATTTTTCAAATACAGCAGATTTGGCAAATTATATCATGTCTTCTTATGAAGATGGGACATATGATTTTGTTGAGCTGGTTTATGCACAATTTAAAAATGCGGCTGTTCAGATTATTGATAATGAGCAGTATCTGCCAATTGATAAAACCGCTCTAAGTGCGGATGAGGGTTCAGAACAAAACTTAGATTTTTTATTTGAACCGTCAAAAGAAGAGATTTTAGAGGAATTGATTCCTAAAATTTTGAAAATCTATTTGCATAGAGCCTTTTTGGATAATAATGCATCTGAACATGGTGCAAGAATGACAGCAATGGATAAGGCGTCTGAAAACTGTGATGAGCTTCTTGGAGATTTGAGAATTTCATTTAATAGAGCTCGACAAGAGGCTATTACTAAAGAGTTGTCTGAGATTGTAGGTGGTGCTGCGGCTTTAGAAGGTTGATCATAGTATTTCTTCTTAGAGGAATTATTCTTATCTTTCAGATAGAATAAATACAAAATGTTGTATCGTATTGTTTTATCTTCTTTAATTATGGCTATTGCCATTGGTCTGCAGGCACAACTATTATACAATAACGATCCTGATATGACTGTAGAAAATGGAGCAGTTCTTCATGTTCAGGGCGGTGTATCTGTAGATATAAGTGGTTATTTTCATAATGCAGGCACAATTGACGTTGAAGGAGATTGGATTAATGACACTCAGATTTCAAATGGTCATACGCCCAATACAGGAAAAGTAGTTCTATTTGGTGATGCTGTACAGGTAATAGGTGGTGTAACCTCAACCACATTCAATGATTTGGTGATTCAAGGTAATGCCCATAAAATTCTTGATATATATACCTACGTTGGAGGCAATGCGGGTGCTCTGCAATTAGAAAATCAGGGATTGCATCTTAATGCAAATACCTTGCATATTACAAATCCTTCAAATACTGCCATTAACTATTTAACCGGATCACCAACAAGTTATATAGAGAGTGAAGATCCTGCTATTAATGATGGTAAGATTATGTGGGAAATTCTAAATTCTACAGGAAGCTATGTTATTCCTTGGGGTAGAAGCAGTGAATCTGAAAATATTCCATTTGAATTTGATGTACAGATAGCTGGAGATGCTACAGGTAATGCTGTTTTTTCTACGCATCGAGTAGCAGCAGATAACACACCTTATCCTCAAGGAGATAATGTGTTAAATATGAATTGGAATGGCGTTGATAATAGTGAAAATGCGGTGGATAGGTTTTGGAGAGTTAATCTAGATGCGTATACAACTAAGCCTGAAGGAATATTAAGTTTTGCTTGGTATGGAGCTGGAGCAAATGTTGATGAAACAGATCAGGTGCCTCCAGCTGGAGCAGCAGCTCAACTATGGGATGGCCTTGAATGGTCTTTCCCATATCAAGCAACAACAGGACTTATAAGCACGGCAGTAACAAATCAAGTAAGTACAGCAGCATTGCAAAATACTTATAATAATTGGTGGACGCTAAGTAATTCAGCTAAGCCTTTACCTATTGAATTGTTAAGCTTTGATGGTTATAAGATAGATGAAAAAGTTCGCCTTGTATGGACGACGGCAACGGAAATAAATAATGATTATTTTATTGTTGAAAGATCACAAGATGGTTCGTTGTTCAATGGATATGTTGATAGTCTAGGTGCGAATGGGACGAGTTATACGACAAAAAATTATTTCACATATGATTTAGAGCCACATTTGGGAACCAATTACTATAGGTTAAAACAATATGATTTTGATGGTACTTTTTCTTATTCAAATATAATCTCTGTTCACTTTGATACTGATGAAGCATTTGTAAATCTAAGTCCTGTCCCTGCGACAAACAATTTAAACATAGAATACTCTTCAACATCATCAATAGATGCTGTCTGTAATATTTACAATGAGATTGGCCAATTAGTTATTTCTAAAGTGCTTGAGACTAATGCTGGTGTTAATAATTCAAATTTAGATGTCAAACACTTGAGCGAGGGTTTCTATTTTCTTAGTTTACAACAAGGGTCAAAAATTAAGAACTTAAAATTCTTAATTGGAAAGGACTAGCTAGCAATTAGGCTCAGGTCAAGTATTTTTGCAGAATATGTGATAGCACCAGTGGAAATATAATCTACCCCTGTTTCTGCGTATTTCCTTAGATTATAAATATTAATATTGCCTGAGGCTTCTGTTTCAATTTGACCATTAATTAGTTCAATTCCTTCTTTTAATAATTCTGGACTGAAGTTGTCTAATAGAATACGATTTGCGGTCCCATTTTCAAGAACAAGCTCAATGTCATTTATATTTCGTACTTCAATAATGACCTTTAAATCTAAATTGTTTTCATTAATATATTTGCTTGTTTTCGTTAACGTCGCATCAATGCCACCACAAAAGTCAATGTGGTTATCTTTTATCATAATCATATCATACAGGCCAAATCGATGATTAAGCCCACCACCAATTACAACGGCCATTTTTTCAAAAACTCGAAAATTAGGAGTGGTTTTTCTTGTATCTAAAATGCGGGTTGGAAGGTCTTTTATAGCGGATACATATTTTTGTGTAGTTGTAGCTATGCCACTCATGCGCTGCATGATATTTAAAAGTAATCGCTCAGTTTTAAGAATACTGAGGGTTTTCCCCTTTAGTTTTAAAAGTTTTTCTCCTTTATAAATTATATCTCCATCATCTTTTAAGTACTGAATATCTAATTGTGGATCTATGATATTAAAAAGAGATTTAGCTACTTCAATACCTGCTATTATTCCATTTTCTTTAGCTATTATCTTGGCAGTTGATTTGTGATCTTCTGGAAAACACGCAAGGCTACTAAAGTCACCTGAGCCTATATCTTCAGCTATGGCACTTTTCAAATAGTATTCTAAATCTTGTTCCATTATTCTTTTTGCTCAAAATTTAATTCCCTAATTAAATAACGCTCCTTAACAAGCACAATATAAAAGTATGTTCGATACTTTTTATTTGATATCGTATATAATTCACCAATGCCATATTTAGATTTGCCTTCTTTAACATTGCTCTTATGAACAATATCAAATTGCTTTGGAGTGTTTTTTTCAAAAAAACGATTTAGAATTTGCTCTGCTTGTGCTTTGCTATACAGTTTTTGATTGTTTTCAATAGTTATTTCAACACTTTTATCTAAATGAGCACTAATCTTTTTAGAATCTCCTAAGCGAATTAACTGCCCTATGGACTCCAAAGGAGAAATAGACTGTCCTTCTATATTTACTAATATAAGTGAACAGAATATGAAAACAATAACTCTATTTAAATCATTCATCCCAATCTATTTTTATGACATTTTAATTAACTAAAATTATGCCATTTAATGTTAAAAAAGCAGACTATTGCAAAAATAAAAAAACACCTTAAAAACTCTATATTTGTCGAATGGAAAGCCAAAAAGTAGCGTTGATAATTATGGATGGATGGGGTCATGGAAAGATTCCACAGAAAAGCGCTATTGATCAGGCAAAAACGCCTTTTGTTGATAGTTTATATTCCTTATATCCCAATACTGAGCTAATTACGCATGGTGAAGATGTTGGATTGCCTGAAGGTCAAATGGGTAATTCTGAGGTTGGTCATATGAATTTAGGAGCTGGTCGACTTGTGTATCAAGATTTGTTACGAATAAATAATGCTATAAAGAATGGTGATTTAGCTAATAATGAGATACTCAATAAAGCCATTAGTCAGGCTAATAAAGAGGAGGTTTCAATACATTTAATGGGGCTGGTGTCAGATGGAGGTGTTCATTCATCCTTGTACCATCTTAAATCCTTATGTGAAATTTTAAGTGCTAAGGTTAATACATCTGTTTATATACATTGTTTTACGGATGGAAGAGACACCGATCCAAAGTCTGGAATAAGTTATTTGTCAGATCTGTCAAAATATATAGAAAACACGTGTGTATCTATTGCTAGTATTATAGGTCGATTTTATGCTATGGATAGAGACAACAGATGGGAGCGTATAAAGAAGGCATATAATTTATTGGTAAAAGGGGAGGGCACTCTATTTAATGATGTCTATACGGCAATGTCATCATCTTATGATAATGGCATTACAGATGAGTTTATGGAGCCAATCGTATTGAATAAATCAGCTAATGTTAAAGAAGGAGATGTTGTAATATGCTTTAACTTCCGAACAGATAGATGTCGTGAAATAACTCAGGCTTTGACTCAAAAAGATTTTCCTGAGTATGAAATGGATATGTTGAATCTGAACTATTATACAATGACAGTTTATGATTCTAGTTTTAAAAATGTAAGTCCAATATTCAAAGAAAAAGATTTAAGTAACACTTTAGGAGAGGTAATAGAAAATTCAGGAAAAGAGCAACTTAGAATAGCTGAAACAGAAAAATATCCTCATGTTTCATTTTTCTTTTCTGGAGGTGTTGAAGCGCCATTTAAAGGAGAGAAGCGCATTATGGTTTCATCTCCCAAAGTAACTACATATGACCTTAAGCCAGAGATGAGTGCTTTTGAATTAAAGGACAGAGTTATTCAAGAAATTAATTCAAATGAGCCAGATTTTATTTGTCTAAATTTTGCAAATGCCGATATGGTTGGTCATACGGGCGTGTTTGATGCAGCTGTTAAAGCAGTGGAGGCAGTTGATAAAAGTGTTGAATCTGTTATTCATACAGCTCTTTCAGCCGGATATACTATTTTTTTAACTGCAGATCATGGTAATTCAGATATGATGATTAATCCAGATGGTAGCCCAAATACAGCGCATACAACTAATTTAGTGCCTTTATTTTTAATTAGTAGACATTTTCGCCCTAAACTAAAGGCAGGAAAATTAGCTGACGTTGCGCCTTCAATACTAAAAATTATGTGTTTAGATATTCCGGAAGTAATGGATGGACAGGTTTTATGGGAAGAATAGTATTATATATCTCTATTCTAACAATTTATTCATGTGGTTTAGATTCACCTGCTAAGATTAATGAAGCACCATTTCTGGACTTTGCTAGAAACGAATTATCTAAAGAAAGAATGTATTATTCTGATAAAAAAAATAAGTTTATTCAAAGAATTAATATAAATGGCAATATATCAGAATTAGTCAATGATTCGATTTCACAATCATTACTTTCTCTAAAGAATATTGAAATTCCTTCTTTTTATAGTTTAAATAAATTGGACGGTTGTTATACTTTTGATTTTACTGAATCAAATAAGGAAATTAAGCTTATGAAGTTTTATTTTGATGATGATAGAAAAACTACTATAGATAAAATTGAACTTTTACTTACTGCAGAAAACTGGCTTTACAAAAGCCAAAAGACTTTACTTTTTTATTTGGGTGATAGCTTAAAAATAAATGGTTATAATAAAGCGCGTTTTGGAGATTCAACTAATTATACTATAACTGTGTCAAGGATACCATGAGTTTAAGTGAATATTATATAAAAGCTGCTCGCTGGTTGCTTCCTATGCCATTTACAATTGCTATTTTCTTGAGTCTGATTACTTTTATAGCTGCATTGTCTATTCAGCAAGGGGAATTGATCGATGCGAGTTGGGAATTACTAAAATTATGGGAAGAAGGATTATGGAACAAAGCTTTAATGGCATTTGCTCTTCAAATGATGTTAATGCTTGTTTTAGGTCATGTACTTGCTTCTACTAATGTATTTCAGACTTTAATTTCTAAAGTAACTGTTTATTGTACTTCCACTAGTAAGGCTGCACTGATAATTAGTTTTTCAAGTTTGATTATGAGTTTACTTAATTGGGGACTAGGGTTAATTTTTAGTGCTATTCTTTGCCGAAAAGTAGGCGAGTATTTTAAAGATAAAGGACAACAAGTTAATTATTCAATATTAGGCGCATCTGCCTATGTTGGGCTTATGGTTTGGCATGGAGGATTATCGGGTTCAGCGCCCTTAAAAATTGCTGAAAAAGGACATTTCTTCGAACAAGACATAGGTCTTATTTATTTAAATAGGACTATTTTCTCTTCGATGAATTTGACATCAATATTTCTATTATTGATACTAATTCCATTATTAGCCTTTTTTCTTGGCAAAACGTCAAAAAAAACGATTTTGCCCAATTGGCCTTTGGATAATCAAAAGAACCATGAAAAAGTAGAAATGGTTCTAGGTGCTGAAAGAATTGATCGGTCTAGATATATTGGAAAGTTCATAGGTCTATCATTATTGTTGTATTTGTTCTTTAAGGTTGTTAAGTTTCCTAGTGTTTTTAATCTTGGTTTTTTAACACCAAACTTTATTAATCTTTTATTATTGGCGTTAGGTCTGTTTTTGCATGAAAGCCTGGAGACTTATGTGACTAAAGTGGAAAATGCCATTGGAAGTGCAGCAGGCATTTTATTGCAGTTTCCATTGTATTTTGGCATAATGAGTTTAATATCAAACTCTGGTCTTCTTGATGAATTAGCTTCTTTTTTTATTCAAATATCAGATCAAAGTAGTTTCCCCATATTTACATTAATTTCTGCAGGAATTATTAATGTTTTTGTTCCGAGTGGTGGCGGACAGTGGGCTGTTCAAGGACCAATTGTTATTGAGGCAGCGAAGGCCCTCAATGTTTCTATTTCAAAATCTGTTATGGCACTAGCATATGGTGATCAATTAACCAATATGTTACAGCCTTTTTGGGCTTTACCTTTGCTTGGTATTACTGGTTTAAAAG
>CAJXBJ010000085.1 GCA_913050195.1 uncultured Saprospirales bacterium | reverse complement strand
TTAATTATCAATAAACGACAGCAAAGCTTTCTAGAAAAGTTGCGCAATAATGTTTATAATAGCGCAATAAATAATGAGTTTGAAACTTTTTAAAAAATATCTGCTATTTATAGCTGCTCTGCTCTCCTGCTCCATTAGAGCTCAAGACAATTCTAACTACATTGATAATGTTATAGCTATTATTGGAGAAGAGTTTGTTCTAAGGTCTGATGTTGAAAAACAGTTTATTGAACTTAAAAATCAATCACAACAAGATATTTCACCTTCTGTAAAATGTGATGTACTAAATGGTATTTTACAGCAAAAACTCCTTGTTTATCAAGCAAAAGTAGACAGTGTTGAAATTACTGAGGATGAGGTTGAAAATGAACTTGACAGAAGATTTCGACATTATATACAAATGCTAGGTTCACAAGAAAACTTTGAGCGTTTTTACAACAAATCTATTGTTGAGTTAAAGGATGAATTTAGAATAGCAATAAAAGAGCAACTTCTTGCCAATAAAGTTCGAAGCACAATCACTCAAGATATAAAAGTAAGTCCCTCTGAAGTAAAAGCCTATTTCGAAGCCATACCAAAAGACAGCATTCCTTTTTTTAATACGCAAGTTGAGATAGCTCAGATAGTGATATTTCCTAAAGTTAATCCTGTTATTGAAGCCTACACCTTAGAAAAAGCTAAAGCAATAAAACAGCGCATTAAAAATGGAGAAGACTTTTCATTTTTAGCAAGTGCCTATTCAGAAGATCCTGGTTCTGCAATGCGTGGAGGTGAGCTAGACTTTATGCATAGAACAGAATTAGTTCCTGAATTTGCTGAAGTTGCATTTAAGCTTAAAAAAGATAGTATATCTGATATCGTAGAAAGTTCTTTTGGCTATCACATTATTCAAGGGATTGAAAGACGTGGTGAAAAAGTAAAAGTGCGACATATTTTATTTAGACCAGCATTATCTAGCAGCGATGAATTGATTGCTCGAAACAAACTAGATAGTATCCGTACATTAATCCTTAATGAAGAAACAACCTTCACACAAGCTGTTGAACGATTCTCGGAAGACGATAATTCAAAAAGCTCTGGAGGCTTGCTTTTTAATAATCAAAATGGCAGTCCTCTTTTTGAAACTGGAGCCTTAAGCCCTGAGCTTTATTTCTCAGTTGAAAAATTAAATGTTGGCGAGATGTCAAGACCAGTTGCCTATACAACCCCTGACAATAAAAAAGCATTTAGGATCATTAAACTAAACAAAGAGATTAATGCTCATAAAGCTAGTTTAGACACAGACTATGAAGAGATAAAAAATACAGCATTAGGCGAAAAAAAAGAAGCTCGCTTTAAAGAATGGCTTGAGAAAAAAATCAAAAAAAGCTATATCAATTTAAATAGCAACTACATGCATTGTAAGACTTTAGAGTTATGGCAAACAAGATCTACAGTTAAAAAATAATCCTTATGTCAAAAGAAAAGGATACAGAACTAATAAAACAGCTTCATTCAGATTATGAACTAGTTCAAAAAGAAATTTCCAAGAAAATTGTTGGACAGAACAATGTTGTAAAGCATTTACTTATTTCAATATTTGCAAATGGTCATTGTCTGCTTGTTGGTGTTCCTGGCCTTGCTAAGACTCTTTTAGTAAACACTCTTTCCGAGGTCATGGATTTAACATTCAAGCGTATACAGTTCACACCTGACCTAATGCCATCAGACATTATTGGGGCTGAAATACTTAATGAAAATAGACAATTTCAATTTAACAAAGGTCCTGTATTTGCAAACATTGTATTAGCAGATGAAATCAATAGAACACCACCTAAAACACAAGCGGCATTGCTTGAAGCAATGCAAGAAAAAAAGGTGACGATGGCCGGAGAAAACCATCCCTTACCAACACCTTTTTTTGTATTAGCTACACAAAACCCTATAGAACAAGAAGGCACCTACCCCCTTCCAGAAGCACAGCTAGATCGTTTTATGTTCAATATTGCGATTAAATATCCTTCATTTGAAGAAGAGGTCAAAATAGTTAAAGAAACTACGAGCGGAAAAGAAGCCCAACTTCAAGGCATTCTAAGCGGAGAAAAAATACTAACATATCAAGCTCTGATTAAAAAAATCCCTGTTGCTGATAACGTTATTGAATATGCCGTGAAGCTCATTCATAAAACCAGGACAGAAGAAATTAGTGCTGCTGAAGTTGTAAAAGAATATGTTCAGTGGGGCGCTGGACCTAGAGCATCTCAAAATCTTATACTTGCTGCAAAATGTCATGCAGCATTTAACAATAAGTTTTCTCCTGATATTGAAGATGTTAAGGCTATAGCTATTCCTGTGCTAAGGCATCGTCTAATATTAAATTATAAGGCAGAAGCAGAAAATATTAGTGTAGAGAATATCATTCAACAAATACTTTAAATTAGAATAATGAGTGATTCTATTAAACATGAGTGTGGTATTGCTTTTATTAGGCTTCGCAAACCATTACAATATTATATAGATAAATATGGCACCCCGACCTATGGTCTTGATAAGCTATATCTTTTAATGGAAAAGCAGCACAATAGAGGCCAAGATGGAGCAGGTGTTGCGACCATAAAAATAGATGTTCCTCCTGGAAAACGATTCATTAGCAGATACCGTTCTAACAGCAATCAGCCTATCAAAGATATTTTTAATAAAATTTATCAAAAGTTTGAGAGCGTAAGAGAAACAAAATCAGAAAAGATTAAAGATAGTGAATGGCTAAAACAAAATATTGCATTTACAGGGGAGGTAATGATGGGTCATTTGCGCTATGGCACACATGGACACAATAGTATTGAAGCATGTCACCCATTTTTAAGACAAAACAACTGGAAGACTAGAAACTGCATATTAGCTGGTAATTTTAATATGACAAATGTAGATGAGCTTTTTCAAGAGCTTGTTGATATCGGTCAAAATCCTAAAGAAAAATCTGACACAGTAACTGTGCTAGAGCTAATTGGACAATTTCTCGATGAGGAAAACGACAAACTCTATTATCAATATAAGTCTGAAGGTAAAAGCAAAAGAGAAATTACTGACTTGATCTCTCAAAACTTACAACTCGAAAATATTTTACGCCAAGCAGCAGAAAAGTTTGATGGCGGTTATGTTTTAAGTGGTTTGCTAGGTCACGGAGATGCCTTTATTTTAAGAGACCCCTGTGGAATAAGGCCAGCCTTTTATTATTCAAATGAAGAGATTGTTGTTGTAGCATCTGAAAGGCCTGCTATTCAAACTGCATTTAATCTTAAGATGGGAGACGTTAAAGCAATAGAACCGGGCAATGCTTTAATCGTAAAGAAAAATGGCAACATAGAATTTAAGACCTGTTTAGAACCTAGAGAGCGAAAGGAGTGTAGTTTTGAGCGTATTTATTTTTCTAGAGGTTCCGATATTGAGATTTATGAAGAGAGGAAACAACTAGGCTTTCAATTAACAGATGCTGTGTTAGAGCATGTGAATTACGACATCAAACACACTGTCTTCTCTTTTATTCCAAATACGGCAGAAACGGCATTTTATGGTCTTGTAAAAGGCATTGAGTCCAAGGTAAAAGAACACCAAATTAGAGAGATTTTAGGCATTAGTGATCCTTTAAAAAATGAAGACAAAATAAAGGAAATACTGTCTTTGAAACCTAGAATAGAAAAGCTCGTTATTAAAGATGCCAAGCTTCGTACCTTTATAACAGAAGATGTTAGCAGAGATGATTTAGTTGCCCATGTTTATGATATCACATATGGGCAAATTGAGAATAATGTTGATACTCTTGTACTCATTGATGATTCTATTGTTCGTGGAACCACTTTAAGCAATAGCATACTGCGTATTGTGGATCGTCTTAGACCAAAAAAAGTTCTTATTGTCTCTTCTGCACCACAGATTCGCTATCCAGACTGTTATGGAATAGATATGTCAAAGCTAAATGACTTCATTGCATTTAGAGCAGCTATTGCTCTTTTGGAAGAACGGGGAATGGATTCATTAATTGATAAAGTATATGAGCAATGCTTAGAACAAATCAAAAAGCCAAAAGAACTTGCTGAAAATGTTGTTAAGGAAATTTACAAACCTTTTAGCGCAGAAGAAATTTCGTCTAAAATCGCTGAAATTCTTAAACCAAAGGAAATGGAGGCCGATTTTGAGCTTATATATCAAAGTATAGATGACCTTCATAAAGCCTGCCCAAATAATACTGGAGATTGGTACTTTACTGGAAACTATCCAACACCTGGAGGAAACAAAGTAGTTGTTAAGAGCTTTATCAACTATTACAAGAAAATTAACGAACGTGCCTATTAATGTACAATTAGGCTGTTAATATGTTAATAAATGCCAACTCATACTAGATTTAGGCATGGGTATCTTAGAGCTCGAAGCTCTAAGTATGCGGTGGCTATTATATATTTTTCTTTTTATAAGTAACTCCCTATTTGCAGAAACTGCCAATAAGAAGGATAGCACATCTATAGATGAAGGGGATGTACTTGTTGTTCTTAAAGATACTAGTGTTGCTTTAATTAACCCTAAACTTAAGTTCAACTATAGCTTACTATTTCCAGAAGCAGAAAGCATTGTATTTGACACCTCATATACATCACAAGGCAATGAAATACATGATATCATCCCTCACTATCCTGATAGTATTATCAAAAAAAGATTAAATTCTTTTAAAAACAAAATACCTCCCGTATATCATGATAAAGTTCTACAATGGATTAAAATATACACCCAACGTAATCGATTCAAAGCTCGTCGAATTTTAGGCAAAAAAGCTTATTATTTCCCATTCATAGAGCACCATTTACGCAATGCCGGCATTCCCGAAGAACTAAAATACATTGCAGTTATTGAATCTGCTTTAGACCCATATGCTCTTTCTCCTTCAGGCGCTATGGGATTATGGCAGTTTATTAGATCCACTGCAGTTAAGCATATGGGCATGCATATTGACCCTATTCGAGATGAGAGAAGAGATCACTTTAATTCAACAAAAAATGCCATTAAGTACTTTAAAGAGCTGTATGGAATATTCGATAACTGGTTATTGGCAATTGCTGCCTATAATGGTGGACCTGGAACTGTAAAAAGAGCTATGCGAAAATATGGCAAAAAGGACTTTTTTTCATTAATGCCATATTTGCCTGCCGAAACTCAAAACTATGTCCCAGCATTTATGGCTGTTATGTATTTAGACAAGTATGCTAAATTACATTATTTAAGTCCTACTATTCCAGAACAGTATCATAGCTTCTTACACCCCAATAAATTAGAACGCGTAAAACTAAGAGGCCCATTGTCTTTTGAGGATTTAGCTAAAGCCATAGGTGTTTCAATGGAAAAAATTGTTTTTTTAAATCCAGACTATAATATTCCCTTTATACCAAAAGGGCAAACTTTAGAGCTTGTTCTCCCAAAAGGAAAAGGTCTTATTGCAAAAGCCCAAAACAGTGTTTTACGAAACAATAATTCAAATAATCCTAGCAAGCATTACTCTATTTACACCGTTAAAAGTGGAGATAATTTACAAAAAATTGCTTCCAAGAATGCGTGTAGTATAAGAGACTTAAAATCTTGGAACGGTTTACAGTCAACACTAATATACCCTGGTCAAAAGCTTTGGTTTTTTAATCACACTTTTTATCAATCCGCCTATTACAAAAAATACCAGTCAGACAACAAAGGAAAACATATTGAAAAGGATGGATACATTTATTATACGATCAAAGGAGGTGACACACTATACAAAATTGCAAAACAGTTTAATCTACCTTCAATAGAAAGTATAAAAGAAGAAAATAAAATTGGTGATGTTCGCTCTTTAGTTCCTGGGGCCGTTCTAAAATTGCAAAAAAGAAACGGATGAGTTATTGCTTAAAATTTTTCTGTACGTTTTTAATATTCTCTCTGTTCTTTTTATCCTGCGATTTTAATATTCCGAATAGTAATTCTTCCAAGCCTACATCTATTGGCGACATGAGCAGAATTTTAGTCTTAAGCGACTCTGCTGTTTTTGCCAGTCCTGCAGGCCAAAGCCTAAGTGATATATTTGAAAAAAATTATCCTGCATTAAATCAAGCAGAGCCCTATTTTTCATTAATGGATATTCGTTATTTCTCTTTTAATAAACTACTCAAAAGATCCAAAATTGTACTTGTACTTTGTGATATAAATCGAGATAGTCGTCTTTCAAACTATATGCGTAATAACTTAGGCAAAGAACGATTAACCTTAATGAAAGAAAAAGAAGGCTTTTATCTCAATTTTATTGAAAATGAATGGGCTAAACCTCAACTACTCATTCTATGTGCAGGTTTAGATGAAAGTAGCCTGCAAAATGGGATTGAAAAATATAAATCTCTCTTATTTACTAAGGTTACCAGCTTTGAGGAAAAAGAGATGGAAAAGAAGTATGCGCAAATAAGAGGTTTAAACGATCATCAAAAATCCATAGAACAAAAGTTCAACTTAGATCTAAAAATCCCTTCAGATTATAAAAAAACTCTAGATGGAGATTCTTTTTTATGCTTTACTAAAGAAATTGAGAATGGTTATATGTGCATAAGCTTCTATCAAAGTGATTATAAAGACACACTTCAATTTTCAACTAAAGAGCTAATAAAAAAAAGAAATATTGTCTTAAAAAATCATTTAAAAGGAGAACTTGAAAATACATATATAAAAACCGAAGAGCGTTTTCCAACATTAACAGAAACGATACCTGTTGACAGTTCCTACAGCAAACGCTTAAGGGGTTTATGGCGAATGGCTAATGATTTCATGGGCGGCCCCTTTATAAACCAAAATATACATATAGCTCAAACTCATAAAATAGTACATATAGATGGATTAGTTTATTCTCCAGGGAAAGCAAAAAAGAAATATATAAAAGAAATAGAATGTCTCTTTTCAGGAATAAAAATCAAACAAAATGATTTATGATTTTATAAAATGCAGCTCCGCTGAATCTCTAGGTTTCAATGAAAATACTAAATGGACGCTGTTAGAAAATGTTAGCTTTTTTGATAATATAGATGTTGATTTTGAAGATTTCAATATTGCTATAATTGGTGTAGAGGAGGATAGAGGAACACCAAAAAATATTGGCACAAAAAATGCCCCAGACCATATTAGAAGAGCTCTTTATAAATTGAGCTCTTCATGCAAAGAATTAAAGATTATAGACCTTGGAAATATTCAATCTGGTGCAGAACTAAACGATAGCTATTATGCCCTTTCTCATGTTCTTGAAGAGCTCTTAAAGGCTAAGGTCTTTACTATTATTCTTGGTGGAGGACAAGACCTAAGCTTAGCTCAATTCAATGCCTATGAGCGAATTAAGCCTTGTATAAATTTTGTTTGCATTGATGAGAGCTTTGATTTAGATAAAAGCATGTCCAGTGGACAATCCTATTTAATGGATATCTTTACAAAAGAGAATAATCACCTTTTCCACTTTAGTAATATTGGATACCAATCTTATTTTGTAAATGATCATATTTTAGCATCTTTAGAAAAGATGCGATTTGATGCTTTCCGTTTGGGTTATTTTAAACACAACATAACAGAAACAGAGGTGATACTAAGGGATGCCGATATGATTAGCTTGGACATTTCATCCGTTAAACAGTCTGAAGCTCCTGCTCATAAAAATGCAAGCCCCAATGGGTTTTATTCAGAAGAAATATGCCAAATTACCCGATATGCAGGCATAAGCGACAAATTAAGCAGCTTTGGATTCTATGAATTAAATCCCAGTTTTGATCAAAACAATCAAAGCGCAATGCTTTTTGCCCAAAGCATCTGGTACCTTTTTGATGGTTATGTAAATAGGCATTTTGAAAAGCCTGAAAAATCTAATAATAACTACATAAGATACGAAGTTGACTCAGAAGAAGAATGTAATAATTTAGTCTTTTGGAAAAGCAAAAAAAGTGGTCGATGGTGGATGGAAATCCCTAATGCTAACAAAGACATCAGCTTTAAAAAAGAACACATAGTGTCCTGTACATACAATGATTATCAAGAAGCCTGTAACGGAGAAATCCCCAATAGATGGTTAAGTGCTTATGAAAAACTAAGTTAGGATCGCTTCCATATTTAACGAGCGACTACCCTTGATAAGTATATCCCAGCCAAACCAATCATTGGATTTAAACCATTGTTTAGCATCATCTAGACTTAAAAATACTTTCACACGTTTATCGTCTTGATCTTTTCCAACATTATAAAAATGCTGACCAACAAAAACTGCTTGATCAATATCAGAAGCAATAAAACGATCCATTATTTTTTGATGCTCTGACTTACTATCCTTTCCAAGTTCTAACATATCCCCAAGTAAAACTAAAGATCTTTCCTTTGGCTTTTCTTCAAAACTAATAATTGCCGCTAGCATACTACTTGGATTAGCATTATAGGCATCCAATATAATCTTTGCACCAGCATATTCCA
>CAJXBJ010000084.1 GCA_913050195.1 uncultured Saprospirales bacterium | reverse complement strand
ATACAAATTGGTTTTATTGATACTTCTTCAGGCTTAAATTATACATGGAATCCTGGGCAAGTACTTTCTCCTATCTTATATCCTTTATGTTGGGCCAAGCCTATAAATAGTGGCTTTTTCAAGCTTATTCCAGACGATACAACTTGCCAAAAAGCAGATAGCGTCTATATTGAAGTACTTCAATTACCAACATTAAATGCAGGACAAGACAGTACAATTTGCAAAGGTGATAGCCTTCAATTAATGGCCACTGGCAATGGCAACATAGAATGGAGTCCCCAAGATGGTATCAATAACCCAAACAGCCTTACAAGCTTTTGCAGCCCTACAGATACACAAATCTATATTCTTAAAATCACTGATAGTATGGGGTGTACAAATTTTGACACTTTGCAAATTAATGTTCTTTATAAGCCTAATATTTACGCTGGTAAAGACACTACTATTTGCATTGGCTCTTCTGTTGCAATCGGTATTTTAGACACATCTAATCAAGGCTATTATTGGATTCCCGGAACTTATTTATCAGATTCACTAGACTCTTACACAACGGCAAGTCCGGATAGCAGTATAAAATACATACTAAAACATATCAACACTCAATGTAGCTCAGAAGATAGTGTACAGATTAATGTTTTCCCAACTCCAAACTTAAAATATACTGAGGATACGTCTGCCTGCCTTCAAGATAGTTTTCTTTTAGGGGCTAATGGTGGGCTCTTTTATTATTGGCAAGCAGATAGTAGCCTAATCCAAAACAATATAGATTCTCCTAAGATTTGGATTAGTAACAATCTTAATGTTTTTATCAACATCACGGATAGCAATCTATGCCTATTTTCTGATAGCATTTTTATTCAAGCCTTACCCAACCCAAATGTAGACCTGGGTCCTGACACTAGCCTATGTTTAGGAGATAGTATTATCATCGGTTTCACAGATAGTTCTACAATGCAATATATATGGTCAGACTCAAATATTATAGACATTATTAATCCAAGTCTTGCGCTTACCTACCCATCACAAAGTCAATTTATTTATATTACCCCAGTGAATCTTAGCTGTGCACAAAAAGATAGTTTATGGATAGAAGTATTTAGTTTGCCAAATATTATAATTAATAATGATACTTCAATTTGTAAAAACGACAGCCTAGAACTAGTAGGTGGCGGAGGACAAAGCTATTTATGGACATCTAATAATTATATTGCAATTGATACAAGCATAAATACTTGGTCAATTATAGATAGCAGCGCCTTCTATTTTTTAAATATTATTGACAGTAATTCATGCAAAAACAGGGACAGTTTTTATGTTGAACTTTTGTACAGACCAAATTATAACTTAGGAAGCATTCAATATTATTGTAAAGGAGATAGCTTTAACTATTTAATACTAGACAGCCTTATTGATAGCTTAGTTTGGACTCCAAACACACTAAATGACTCAAGTCCCAATGAAATTAACTTATTGCTTGACAGCAATATAAATCTTTATCTAGAAAGCTGGAGCGGTCAATGCTACCACAGTGATAGCCTAAAAATAAATATTGACAGCCTCACTCCACAGTCTAATTTTGAGTTTTATTTTTTACCGTCCTGTACAGCTATGAATGTCCATTTTGAAAATTTAAGTCAAGGTCATACTCAATCTATTTGGTCAGTTAATGGATTATTAGAAATACAAGAAAATCCAATAATTGCTTTACCATATGAATCAATGTCAAATATTCAACTAAAAACAATAAGTAGTAATGGTTGCAAGGATAGCTTTTCTCTTGACCTAAACATACCATCATTTAAAGAAAAAATATTAGACAAGACCGCTAATATATTCACGCCTAACGGAGATGGCCAAAATGATTGTTTTACAATTTTTGAAAGTAATTCAGAGTTAGCACAATGTGGTAAATGGAAAGTATACAATAGGTGGGGAAACTTAGTCTATGAATCAGATGACCCTAATCAATGTTGGGATGGAAATCTAAACAACAATAAGCCGGCAAAAGAAGGCGTTTATTTTTATATATTTATGCTCGAAAATTGGTCAATAACTAACTATTTGCAACTCATAAGATGAAAGCGTTTCAATGCCTATTATTTTTCTTCCTCTCTTGTTTGCAAGTCAGTGCTCAAGACATGACTTACACACGGCAGGTAATAGATACATTATGCTCGGATTTTATGGGCGGACGAGGCTATAGCTTTAAAGGTGATAAAAAGGCTGCTGACTATCTTAAGAATGAATTTAAAAAACATGGATTAAAGCCTTTCTCTAATGGCTATGAGCAATCCTTTTTGCTTTCTGCAAATACATTCCCAGGATCAATGGAGCTAGAAGTAAATGGAATAAAACTAGCAGCTGGAAAAGACTTTATTGTAAGGCCTTTTTCAGGAGGACAAAAGGGTGTATATCGAGCTATAAAATTCAAAAAAAAGCATTTTTTAAAGCGTAGTCGATTCTTTAAACAAATTTCAAAAAGCCAATGCAAGAACAAGGTATTGGTTATAGACCTAGATGATTTTGAAAGCAAGGAAGAAAAAGAGAAATATGAACATTGCTTAGCCTTAATAAAACAATTTGATGGCTTTGAACTTGCTGGTTTAATTGAAGTTAGTAGCTCCAAATTAACCTGGGGGGTTTCTACGAACTATACGGGCTTATGTGTTTTAACGGTTCAAAAGTCATCTTGGCCATCCAATGCCAGTGAAATATATTTTAATATTGAACAAAAGTTTGAAGAAATCTATACCTCACAGAATGTGCTTGGTTATGTTGAAGGCAGTCATTTCCCTGATAGCTTCATTCTTTTTAGTGCGCATTATGATCATCTTGGCCATATGGGTAAAAATATTTTCATAGCAGGAGCTAATGATAATGCAAGTGGAACAAGCATGCTCTTAAATTTAGCCGCGCATTATGCAAAGCCTGAAAATAAACCTAAATACTCAGTAATGTTCATTGCATTTGGCGCAGAGGAAGCTGGGCTAATTGGATCTAAATTTTATGTTCAACATCCTTTATTCCCGTTAAATAGAATTCGATTTATGCTAAACATGGATTTGATGGGAACTGGTGAGGATGGTATGACTGCTGTCAATGGAAGAGTATTTAAAAAAGAGTTTGAGTTGTTAGAACAACTTAATTTAAAAGGGAATTATTTAAGTAAAATTAAAAAGCGAGGCAAAGCAGCAAATAGTGATCATTACTATTTTTCAGAAAGTGGCGTGCCAGCCTTTTTTATATACACTTTGGGTGGCATTCAAGCATATCATGACATTTATGATATTTCTGAAACATTACCACTAACAAAGTATAGAGAAGTCTACCAATTAATTCTTGACTTTGTAAATGCCTTAGAAACACCACAATAAATCATGTCTAAACTCTTCTTAGTCCCCACCCCAATTGGAAACTTAAAGGACATTACCTTAAGAGCATTAGACATTTTAAACTCTGTTGACCTAATCTTAAGTGAAGATACTCGAATAAGCGGCAGGCTTCTTAAACATTATGGTATTCAAAAACCGCTTAAAAAATATAATAAAGACAATGAACATCAATCTGCACAATATTGGATTGATAGGGTAAAAGCAGGGCAAAATATTGCTTTAATAAGTGATGCGGGTACACCGGGCATATCAGACCCTGGCTTCTTACTTTCTAATTTATGTATTAGCCAAGATATAGAAGTCGAATGCTTAGCTGGCCCTGTAGCTTTTATACCTGCATTACTAGCTTCAGGTATCGCTTGTGATCGATTTTGCTTTGAAGGCTTCTTGCCACATAAAAAAGGACGACAAAAACGCTTACAGGAGCTTTTGGAAGAAACTAAAACTATAATTTTTTACGAGTCTCCTCATAGAATAGAAAGGTTAATTTCTGAATTACACGAAATATTTGGAGAAAAACGTCAAGCTTGCATTTCTAGAGAAATCTCCAAAATACATGAAGAACACTTAAGAGGTAGTCTAGCAGAACTTAAAATAGGACTTGAAGAGAAAAAATTAAAAGGTGAAATAGTTGTCATTCTTGAAGGCAAAAAGACAGAAAAGAAGATTAAGCAAAATAAATATAAAAACTCATGAGAAGAGTCTACCTAACACTTTTTGGGTTAGCTCTCTTAAGTGCTTTATGCCTAAGTATGGCTTGGGCACCATATAGTTGGACACCACTAATTTTTATTGGACTTGTTCCCATTTTATTTATTGAACATATTTTAGCCCAGCATTATAAAACTTACGGCAGACTATTTATTTCATTTGCTTATTTAGCATTTACTGTTTGGAATACCTTCTCTACCCATTGGCTATATTTTGCTACTCCACCAGGAGGCATTGCAGCTATAGTTTTAAACGCACTATTGATGTGCGTACCACTCTATCTTTTCTATCGAACAAAAAAGACCTTCGGTCACAAAATAGGATATTTGTCTTTACCCATCTATTGGCTAAGCTTTGAATACCTTCATCTTAATTGGGAGCTCTCATGGACGTGGTTAAATATTGGTAATGGATTAGCTGACTTCGTAGCTGGCATACAATGGTATGAATATACAGGTGTTTTAGGTGGAACACTTTGGGTATGGTGCATAAATATTTCTATTTTCTTGCTTTTAAGAGCTTGGATAGAAAATGATAAAACAAAACGCCTTAAATGGGGTATTCTTTCTCCTATCATCATTATATTTCCTTTGATTATTAGCCATTGTATTGATACCTCAATAATAGAGGAAGAACCTGTGGAAACCATAGTGGTTCAGCCAAATATTGAGCCCTATTTTGAAAAATATAGCGGCATGCCCTATCATGCACAAGTGGCCCGTATGATTCAGCTTAGCGATAGTCTTTGCACGCCTAGAACACGCTTAGTTGTTTGGCCTGAAACTTCAGTTTTATACATTGACATGGATCGATTGGAAAGGGAAAAGCTTATTAAGATGATGCGAAAATTTATTTCGAAATATCCTCAATTAAGTATTATTAGTGGCATTGTCGGTAATCGTTATTACAATAGCAAAAAGACAACAACTGCGCAATATTTCCGAAATGGAATGTGCTGTTATGATGAATACAATGCAGCTATTCGTTTGGATTCAACTAAAGAAATTCAGGCTTATAATAAGTCTAAGCTCGTTCCGCTGGTTGAAAACCTCCCTTATGGAGAAGTTTTTCATGGACTATCTATTGATTTAGGAGGCACTGTTGGAAGCCTTGGTAAAGATGAAAAAAGAAAAGCTTTTGGGGTAGGAAACAATAAAGCTGCCCCTATTATTTGTTATGAATCAATCTATGGCAGCTTTGTGGCTGACTTTGTGAAAGAAGGTGCTGAACTCTTATTGATACTTACTAACGATTCCTGGTGGTATAATCCTAAAAAAACAAAACAAAGCAAAGGAAGCCCTTTGGGGTATAAACAACACTTTGCTTATGCAAAAATGCGTGCAATTGAATCAAGAAAATATATTGCACGTTCTGCAAATACAGGAATATCTGGTTTTATATCACCAGATGGCAAAGTGATTTCACATACTAAATATTGGACCAAAGATGCCCTTTTAGCAACATTGTTTTTTAGTAATAATACTACATTTTATCACGAGCATGGGGACTACATTGGTCGCATCTCAGGCATACTAAGTATTTTTTTATTATTAGTCATGTTTGTTAGAAACAAAACAGAAAATTTTAAACATAGATAGTTTGGCCATTAATCTTAATTTAATTTGCAAGGAACTTTATAGTTTAAGCCAAAACACTAGAGAATATATACTAAGTGCTCGTAAAAAGTTAGACAAAGATAGTATACATTTTAAAGGGGCTACTGATTTAGTTTCAGACATTGACATTGAAGCAGAAAAAAAACTTGTTTCAGGTCTAAAAACAATCTTACCTGAAGCAGGAATTTTAGCTGAAGAAGGCCATAATAATTGGGAAAAGGGTGGGCTTTTTTGGATTGTAGACCCAATAGATGGAACTACTAATTTTATTCACGGTATACCATGCTTTGCCATCAGTATTGCCTTAATGGACAAAGGCGAAATTATACTTGGAATCGTTCATGAGTTAAGTCGAGATGAATTTTTTTCTGCTATTAAAGATGGTCCAGCCTTGTTAAATGATATCCCAATTAATATCAGAGATAATAACCATTTAATTGAATGTTTAATTGCGACAGGATTCCCTTATGATCAAGAAATGGACCTAAATGCTTATATTAATATCATGACTGAAATAGTTAAGAATACTAGGGGCATTAGACGATTAGGTTCAGCAGCTATTGATCTTGCTTATGTTGCTGCCGGCAGGTTTGACGCCTTTTATGAAATTAAATTAAATCCGTGGGATGTTGCCGCAGGTGCCTTTATAGTACAAAGGGCTGGTGGAAAGGTTAGCGATTTTAAAGGTGGGACAAATTATATATTTGGCAAAAGTATTGTGGCTGGAAATGAGATAGGCATAAATTACCTACTTCAGCTTTGCAAGAGCTATTAATTCCATTTACTAAAAAGTTCCTTAAGGGTATCGTACTCTCTTTTGTAAGATAAACTCACACCACGTTTTTGAATATTTCTTTCTTGCACAATCTGTTGATTTTGACTTTCATTAAAGAGTTTCACCCGCACTCTACCATCTTTTGTAATCAAGTATTCTATAGAAAAATCCCCAGCAAACTGATTTTCTTGCTCATCTGCAAAATACAACTTTGTGCCAACGTCAATGATTACCCGATCATTAAATAACTTTTTAGAAAGTGCTAGCTTCAGTTCTCTCTGTTTTTCGGTCACTTCTGCACCCTCCAACCCAACATCTTCATAAGAATCTAGTTCTACACCTAAATCCATTGTACTCAAAAACTCAGAGCCAGAGCTACTTAACATTTCCTGAAGTTGTCCACTTACATATTCACTTAAATTGTTGTAAAGCACATTTGACCTCGCTGTTGTAGTTGTCTTATTAAACAACGGAGCAAAGCGCTTAATTAGAAGCAATGTAAACACCTGCTTGTTGAGCTCTTGATCATCCGCCTGTATACGCTTTATAACAGGGTCTACAATACTAGCGTATTGTGGATCGTCAACTCGTATATTGAATTTTATTGACGGGGACATCAAATCACCCTTCATTTCCATAATAACATAAACAGTTGAACGAACTATATTCTCATTTCCTTGAAAAGAAGCTTCTCTAAGCAAAGGTGCTATATTGGTTCTTAATCTATAAGAAGTTCTTAAGTCAATTTGACCAGCATATGGATCACCCGTCCATGCAAGCTGAGAACCCTCTAAAATATCGAATTTCTTTTTTATTAAGTTTTGAAAATTAAATATGTAGTTCCCTTCATCAACCTTATACTGACCAAATAACAAAAAGTCACCTTTGTCATTGTAATCTACCTGTAGATTCCCTCCTCCCCTTACCTTAATAATATCACCATCTGGCACTCCTAACAAAATCTCCAGCTCTGCTTTTTCTTGTAGTTCTAAGTCACCATTGAAAGATAGTTTAAGCGGTTTATCTTCCTCTTTGTTTATCTTTTCTTGAAGCTCATTTGTTTTAAACCTAATCAATGATTGCATCGCCAGTTCTTCCTCTTCTACAATAGGAATAACTAAATTAGATGAATCATTGGCTGATATTTTCAAATCAATATGAGGTTGATCAATGGGGCCATTTATCAAAAGACCTGATGTCTCATTAAGGCCTTTTATATCTTTTTGAAGTAGCCCTTTCCCATAAAAAAGCTGATTATCATCATAGGTTGTATTTAAAGCATAAAAAGGACCTTGGGGCTGTAAGCTTAAAGAATCAAATGACCAATTTGTAAAGTAATCGTGCTTAACTAAGCCATCCACAAAAGCCAGATTCCCCAATTCATCATATACATCAAAGGTATTTAAACTAAAATTAGATTCTGTGAACTTGAGACTATCCTTAAAATTCAAATTCACACCTAAATAATCAACAAAGCACTTTAAACTATCTGTATTAACTCTTCCATTAATAATAGGTTTATTTATATTACCATCAAGCTCTATATTAACATTGAGCATACCGTCAATGGATTTTAAATGCGGCTGAGCTAAAGACTCTATACGCTTACAGTCAAAGTCTAATAAACCAGCACTTAGTTGTATGTTACCATCTGTCATAAGATGCCCCTTTAAAGATAAGTTTGTGCGCTCTGGATCACCTAAAACATTAATTTCAATATCATCCTGATGCCCTTCATTTATTATATCTATATCAAAATCTCCGTAATAGTAATTATCCAAATATAATTCATCAATCTTACCACCCCACTTAGCCTCTAACTCGCCTAACAAAGCTCGCAAAGATAAAACCCCACTGAGCTTACCTTTTATTAGATTTTCATGGCCATCTAAAGAGGTAAAAAGCTCGTTTAAAGAAATATGGCCAAGCATAATCTTAAAAACATCTTTTCGATTAGAGCTTATCTTTCCAGCTATAGAAATATTTTGATTATTTAATTTCAAAATTTGTGGTTGGACATAAATACTTTCTAAATCAAAATTAATATCACCTCCACGCCATTCCCATTTTTCTCCTCCCATTTCCAA
>CAJXBJ010000083.1 GCA_913050195.1 uncultured Saprospirales bacterium | reverse complement strand
AATGCATTAAGCGAGCAAAGATATCAATTTTGCTTCTAAGAAGCATATAAATCTCTGATATCTGAACATAAACGCTGATAAGAAAATAGTTTCACAACATCTTGTACGTCAGTATTTTGCTTTTTGTTTACTGAATTAAGATAATTTGCCAAATCTATGATGCTTTTTTGGAACTCAACGATATTACCTTTTGGATGAATTTTAAAGTTTAATGGGCTAAAATTAATATCACGAACACCTCCAACATCTGTGCTTACAATTGATTTTCCAGCAGCCTGAGCTTCTATAAGGCTGACGGGGGTGCCTTCATTATCAGATGTTAGGCAAATAATATCTAGGCCCGCATATGCCCAATCCATTTTGCTAATCCAGGATGTGAAACAAAGTGGATTTTTTGAGGCAGTTTTGTACGAATAAGGAATATTCTTTTTTGTTGCATAGTGTTGTATTTCTTCTAGACATTCGCCATCTCCGATAATAAAGAATTTAAACAAGTTATTTTCCTCAATTAGAGCATCCACTAAATCAATAAAAAAAGCATGATTTTTAATTGGAACAAGCCTCCCAACTATCCCAATAGCTATTTCATCTTTACCAATATGATACTTTTCTCGAAAATCAGCCCTTTTATTTTCTATGTCTTCTGTAAATCGATTTAGATCAAAACCTAGAGGCACGATTACTCCTTTGTTTTTTGGAAATATTTTAAAGTCTTCTATTAGCTCTTTCATTTGTAGTTTGCTTATCGCAATGATTTTTGTGCTTATTCTAGCTAAGAAACGTTCTATCCAAATATAGAAGACTGTTTTAGTTTTTGAAAAATAAGAATGAAATACGTGGCCATGAAAGGTGTGGTATATTTTAGGAACTCTGCAGATCCAAGCAGCAAGCCGACCTAAAGTACCAGCTTTAGCAGCATGCGTATGTACAATGTCGGGTTTATACTTAAGTATGATTTGAATTAATTTAATGAGAGCGATAGCATCATAATAAGGGTTTAGAGCACGTCGCATCTCAGGAATTATAATAGGGCTTAAGTTTAAGGAGTTTACAATATGTAAAGAACTTGCCTCCGATTCATCTTTTTCACCAGCTACTAAAAGTGTCTCATAATCTTTGCCTAAATACTTGCTCAAGTAAGCAGCATTATAAGTTGGCCCGCCTAAATTCAGTCTATTTATTATTCTAAGTACTTTAGGCATCTAAATAATTTTCAAAACAGCTTTGAAAGACAATTAGTTTCCAAATATCTAAAGGAGTATCTCCTGAGTTCGAATCAAAAAGACGCTTTTTCAAAGATTCAGTATAATTTGGATTAAATATTCCTTGCTGCGTAATTCTTTCTTTACTTAACCAATGTTGGTCAATTTTATTATATAAATCACCCTTAAACCATTTAAGAAGGGGCACTTCAAAACCATGTTTGCGTCTTTCTATAATATCTAGAGGAAGCTCTTTTTTAAAAGCATCTTTTAAAATATATTTTTGGATCCCATTTCGAATTTTAAAGTTTGGTTTTAGCGACAGGGAGAAGTCTACAATTCTTTGATCCAAAAAAGGAACTCTAACCTCTAGACTATGCGCCATAGACATGCGATCTACTTTTGTGAGCATATCATTAGCTAGTACCAAATGTATATCATTCAGGAGGACAGAATTAAAATCTCGGTTATTTATAAATGGCAAAAACTCCTCTTTCATTGCACCAATACATTCTGTGTCCAAATTTTTTAAAAGAGCAGATCGTGCATCATTAGCATTACTAAAGCAGCACCATCTCCAATAACGGTCTTCTGCTTTTAGTTTTGCTCCATTGCCAAGTTTTTCCAATTGTCTAAAAACATTTCCTATGGTCGAGCTTCTGGATTTAGGTAAAAGCTTGATAAAGGGCACTATTTGCTTTGATAGCCGACTAAGGATATGGCCATTTCGAACCATATAGTCAGCCTTGTGTTTGTTATAGCCACCAAAAAGCTCATCTCCTCCATCACCAGATAGAGAAACAGTTACATGTTCCCTTGTGTGTTTACTCAGAATAGAAACTGCTAATGCAGATGAATCTGCAAAGGGTTCATCAATGGAAGATAACGTCGAATCAAGATGAGTATATAAATCATCATTGCTCAACATAAAGGAGTGATGGTTTGTTCCTAAATGTCCCGCCATTTGATTCGCATATTTACTTTCATCATAAAGAGGTTCATCTTTATATCCTATGGAATAGGTATTAAGCTTGTTTGTGAATTTTTTAGCACACGCAGCTATAATAGAAGAGTCTAATCCTCCGCTTAAAAACGAGCCAATAGGCACATCAGAAACCATGCGTTGCTCAACAGAATTATGAAGTAAATTATAAAGAGTTGATGCAGACGTCTCTAATGGTTGCTTATTTTTGGGATAGCTTATTGAGGGGCTATAATAACTTTTTTGGGTTAAATCAGTTTTGTTAAAGACAAGGTAATGGCCTTTTTTTAACTTTTGGATATTTTTAAATATGCTATATGGCTCCGGTATATAATTTAGCTGCATATAAAAAAACAAAGATTCATAATTGATTTCTCTTGGAACAGAAAACTTAAGCAAGCTTTTTAGCTCTGATCCAAAGTATAAACTTAAATCAGAATGATAGAAATAAAGAGGTTTTATTCCAAATCGATCTCTAGCAATAAGTGTAGTTTTTTCTAAAGCATCATAAACAGCAAATGCGAAAAACCCATTCAGCTCTTTAAGAGCCTGGACTCCATGTTTAATATAATAATAAAGTAGCACCTCAGTATCTGATTGAGACTTGAAAGATATTCCATCTTTTATAAGTTCCTTTTTAAGCTCTTTGAAATTGTAAATTTCACCATTGAATACCATTGTGTATCTTCCGCTTATATCAGAAATAGGTTGGTTTGCAGAGTTTGACGTATCAATTATTGATAGTCTAGTATGACCAAGAATTGCAAAGGGACTTTTATAAATAGCACTATTGTCTGGGCCGCGATGCTTTAAACTATCACAAGCATTTTCAAGAGAATTAACCTCATTAAGGGCATCTCCATTTAAGTTAAAAAGTCCTGTTATTCCACACATGCGTAGTAAAATTATTAATTTTAATGATTAACCCTATTTATATAAGGGTCTTTATGGATTGGACTTTAATCATACTGCTTTTTGCCGGCTGTCTTTATTTAATTAGTCAGAACTTGGATTTGAACTTAAAAGAGAAACAGATTAGCCTATTGTTTTTAGCTTTTAAGATAGTAGGAGGCTTAGCGTTTTATGCATTGTATGTGTTTTATTATAAAGTTGGAGATAGCTTAGAGTTTTATCAGGAAGGCTTGATTATAGAGGAAGCCTTAACTAATGATTTCAGGTCTGGCTTATACTTGTTGGGTACTGCTTCTGGTAGTTGTAAGGCTTTAACAGCAATTTGGACAGATCAGTTGATACAACGGCATTTTTATGATGCTGATGTGTTTAGTTTTATAAAGATGGTTGGAGTTTTACTTTATTTCGGGGGTAGCACCTATTATCAGTTAAGTCTAGTATTTGCCTTAATATCATTTTTAATTTGCTGGTTAGGTGTTGTTGAAATAAAAAAAACAGAAAAAGCACTTAGCGTTAATAGTCTAGTTTTAGTTTTAATCATTCCTAGTGTTTTAATTTGGTCTAGTGGTGTTTCAAAGGACAATCTGACATTTTCATTTGGCTTTTTGCTAGTAACATTGCTTTATGGAGCAATAAAAGACGGTTTCAAATTAAGGTCAATATTGATGGTTTTATTTAGTACAATTATGCTTGTTTTCTTAAAACCAATATTCCTTTTAATCATTTTTGTTTGTTTTGTTTTATGTGTGTGTCTTAAAAGAATTAGTTGTTCTTTGGGTTCTTTACTTAATATAATATTCCTTTTTCCATTAAGTTTAATTTTGTTAGCCCTAGGATCCTATATTCTTGTATACATTTACAATGCCGAAGTTTTTGAAATAATACATAGTGCCTTGCAGTGGAATCAACTAGGTCAAGGCTCCTCATTTGATATAAAAATAAATGCATATGATAGCATATATATATTTAAATATGCTTTATCAGCCTTAATAGTCGGTCTTTTTAGGCCTTTTCTATGGGAGGTAGAAGGAAGTATGATGTTTTTTCAAGCGTTAGAAAACATGTTTCTTATGGGCTTTGCTTTTTTGTTGTTTTTGAGAAACCCGTGTGGTGTTATTCTAAAAGGCTTTGCAAATAATAAAGCAGCTTGGTTTCTTTTGTTTGTAGGCTTAACTCTATTGGTAGGTGTGGGGTTGAGTAGCTTTAACTTTGGGGCATTAAGCAGGTATAGAATCTTAGGCCTAGTATGTGTTGTTGCTTCAGGTTTGGTTAGTGTTCATCAGGCTTCCTCAAAATATCGCACAATATGAGACTTGAGCCATTGTTCTTGATCTTTCCTTGATCTTTTTGGAGGGTTTGCAATGAGCTCCCAATGAGGCCAGTTTTGGTCATCATATCCCATATATTTTCCAAGACCATCTTTTTCTAAAAACAAGGACACAGCAACGTGCATTAGGTCTTGTTTTTCTTCTTTTTTGAAGTTGTTTTTGACTTGACCAACTTCCTGTATCCCTATTAAAAATAGAAAGGCGTCAATATCAGGTTTTTTCCCAATTTCCTTTAAAAATTTGTGCCGCAGTGCAAACCATTTTTTTTCTACTTTCTGATTAGTCATTCCTCATAAAGTTTAAAACTATCAGCATCTAAATGAAATGGAAATTTCTTTCTAGTGTTTTCTAGAAAACTTTTAGAAAGTGTACACTGTATTATATCTTCACAGTCATTTATTGAAGCAATAGCTTTTCCTTCAGGATCATGAACAGAGGAATTGCCAGAATGATAAAACCCATTTCCATCGTTCCCATAACGGTTTAGCCCAGCAACATAGCATTGATTTTCGATAGACCTGGCTAGCAGTAAACTTTTCCAAGCCTCTTGTCTTTTCGCTGGCCAGTTGGCTACAAATATCATTAGGTCAGCCTTTTTATTTCGGCACCAAACAGGAAAACGAAGATCATAACAGATAAATAGGTCAATACTCCACCCTTTTAAGAATAATTGTGTTTTTTTATTTCCAGCTTGGTATTGCTTTTCTTCTCCTGCAAGACTAAAAAGGTGTCTTTTGTCATAAAAAACGTATTCACCATTTTTTTGCATTGCAACTAATCTATTAAAGTATTTTCCGTCTTCTTCTATGATTAGACTGCCTATAATACATGAACCTTTCTTTTTAGCCATGCTTTTAAGCCAATGAACACTAGGTCCATCCATTTTTTCTGCAAAATTGGATGGAGCCATGCTAAATCCTGTTGTGAACATCTCAGGCAAAATAATAAGATCACTATCTGGTGCGTTTTGTATTTTCTGTTCAAAAAGAGTTAGGTTTTTTGCCTTATTCTCCCAATAAAGGTCAGACTGAATTAAACATAAGGTTAAATCGTGCATAATAGCTCAGTAGCGTTATCTATTAGTTTATCAGATTTTGCAAAACAGAATCGCAAATAATGTCGGTCGGTTTTGTTTTTATAAAAAACAGATATAGGTATGCTTGCAATTCCTTTAAGGACTAAATTGTTAGCAAACAAAATATCCTTTTCTTGACTTATTGTATTATAATTTAATAGCTGAAAATAAGTCCCTTGACAAGAGACAGCGTCAAACCTGCTGCCCTTAATTCCAGAGATGAACCGATCTCTTTTAGCCTTAAAAAAGTCATTTAGACAAAGATAGTGCTCTTCATTTTTTATGTAATCTGCTAAGGCATATTGAATGGCAGTATTTGCAGAAAAGGAAACAAATTGATAAATCTTTCTAATCTCCTTTGTAATGTAATTAGGGGCGACTAAATAGCCGAGCTTCCAACCCGTTGCATGAAAGACCTTGCCAAAAGAAAACACGGCGATACTTCTCTGCATAAGTTCTGGATAAGCGAGCACACTTTCATGTTTTTTTTCAAAGGAAATGTGTTCATAGACTTCGTCACTCAAAATAAAAATATCAGTTTCATTACACAGCTTTTCAAGACTTTCTAGGTCTGACTTGTTTAGGCATGCGCCAGTAGGATTATGAGGATTATTAATTATCAATAATTTGGTTTTGCTGCTTATTCTGCTTTTTAAAGTAGGCCAATCAATCTCAAAGGAGGCGTTAAGCTCGACATGTACGGGTATTCCACCATTTAATATTATTGAGGGAGCATATGAATCATAAGCGGGGTCGATTATTATAGCTTCATCACCTTCATTTATTATAGCACTTATTGCACAATAAATAGCTTGTGTTGCACCAGGGGTAATGGTTATTTCTTCTATGGGGCAATACTCTTGATTATATAAGTTCTTGATTTTAACCGATAGCGCTTCGCGCAGTGCTATTACGCCAGGCATTGGGGCATATTGATTAAACCCTTTTTTCATGTATTTATTAACAAGTTCAATTAACTTAGGTGAAACATCAAAATCGGGAAACCCCTGTGATAGGTTTAAAGCATTATGTTGTCTAGCTAAGGCAGACATTGTGCTGAATATAGAATCTCCTGTGTTGGATAACTTAGAGCCTAAATGTAAAGGTGTGCGTTCCATTATAAATAGTGATTACCCTTCTTTTGCTTTATTTCTGTCAATATTTTTTTAACGTCCTGTTCTTTGCTCCTTGGTAGAATTAAAGTAACATCTTTATCATCAACAATGATATAATCTGACAAGCCATCAACGACAATTAATTTGTCATTTCCACCTTTTATTAGGCAGTTTTTTGTGTTATTCAATAGGTGTTCTTTGATTTGCAAAACATTATTGTCTTTGTCCTTTTTAGATTTTGTATACACAGAGTTCCATGTGCCTAAGTCTGACCACCCAAACTCTGAAGGCAGAACTAACACGCGTTGAGCCCTCTCCATAATTCCATAGTCTATTGAAATGTTCTTGCACTGCATGTATGCATTGCTAATAAATTGTTTTTCTTTATTCGTGTTGTATTGGTTCTTTTTAGAGTCATTGAATAACTCATACATATCGGGCAAGTATTTTTCAATAGCTTTTAAAATCACATCTGTCTTCCATATAAAGATCCCAGAGTTCCACAAAAACTCGCCACTTCTAATGAATTTGCGTGCAATTTCTTCGTTTGGTTTTTCAGTAAACATTTTTACTCTATGTACACCTTTCTCAATAGGGTTTGCTCTATCATATTGAATATAACCATAACCAGTGTCAGGTCTGTCAGGCTTTATTCCTAATGTGACAAGTGCAGACTCTTTTTCCGAGATATTTAACGCGCTTTTTAATATTTTCAAAAAAGAATCCTCCTTTTGAATATGATGGTCGGATGGAGCTATTATAAGATTAGCATTTGGATTTAAATCATGTATTTTATTTGCAGCATAGGCAATACATGGAGCAGTATTTCGTCGTGAAGGTTCCTTGATTATTTGAGAGGAGTCTATCCCCTTTATTTGATCCAATATAATGCTCTCATATTTAGTATTTGTAATAAAAAATATATTTTCCTTTGGGCAAAGTTTGGAAAAGCGATTAAATGTTTGTTGAAGTAGAGTTTCTCCGCCCCCTAAAATATCAATAAATTGTTTAGGGAGAGTCTCTCGGCTAACTGGCCAAAAGCGTGTTCCTGCACCTCCAGCCATAATGCCTACAAATGTATTTTTCATATTGATTAAATTTTCTACCCCATCTTCCCTTGTTCTCCCATGTTTCAACCATCGTAAGACTTCTTTTATCTTTGGTTGTTTTCCATAGGTATCTATATACCAATTACGATAAGTATCACCATTTATAAAATTGGGTGTATTCATTTCTCCTTCTCCATAAACAAACCAAGTATTTTCTCTCATTTGAAATTGTGTTCCATCAAAAATTTCTAAGAAAGAATCTTCCATCTGTAATAAGAACTGAAAAATACGGTTGTCGATTCCATCTTGTATGTCAGGTATAAATGGGATAACTGGAGGACAATTTAACATCGTTATCCACCATGTTAAACTCCCTTCAACATATTCTTTTTGATATCTTTTCATCCTTTGATATACCCGTGTGGCTTTTTCTTCTCCTAAATCATACTGAGGGGTTGAACCCCAACGTTCAATAATTTCTTTCATCCGTTCGACACCAATAAAATTATTCACAGCATCTAAAAATTCATCTTCTTTCCACATTTTCCCCCATGTCTCCATTTCTAATTGAACTAATTCATCGATATCAGAAATTTCGGAAAATGTATTTCTCTTCACTTGGAAATAAACACGATATTCTAAAGGCGGTTTATCTTCATTACCATAGGATAAATAACGTTTTAAAAAACTAACGATATTTTGCTCCATTAAACAAGGGAACTCATCCGATAATTCGTCCATCATTAATTGATATTGAGCAAGCGAAGCACGCACTCGCATATTATCAATTTCACATATATCTCGAATTTTCTTTTCAATGATAGTACTCATCTTACATGGCAAGATATATCTATCATGAATACTTGCATCGGGAATACCAATTTTAATGTTTTTTTGATCTGGATTACTTAAAATTCCAATT
>CAJXBJ010000082.1 GCA_913050195.1 uncultured Saprospirales bacterium | reverse complement strand
ATAAATCATAAGCACTAAAATACAATTTAAGGCGATACTTTAAATTACAATAGCACCTTTAAAGCATGCAATTAATTAAAATAAGCACTTCAATAAAATCCCTATATTTGAGCATCAAAAGCATAAGGCATTCATGGAAGAATCAGTTAATAATTTAAAGGAAAGCAAAACTCGAAATTCTGAGCAAAACAATAAAGGTGCTCTGGCTACAATCATTTCTGTATTTTTCTTTTGGGGCTTCTTTGCAGCTTCAAATAGTATTTTTATTCCAGCTTGTAAGGAGCTCTTTAGGCTTGATCAATTTCAATCACAGCTTATTGACTTTGCATTTTACGGTGCCTATTACTTAGGAGCAATATTAATTTTTATTCTTTCTGGATTATTTAATACAGAGATTATTAATAAGTGGGGTTATAAGAACAGCATCATATACGGGCTTATAATTTCTGCTATTGGAGCAATATTAATGCTGCCTTCTTTTAACTTACAATCCTTTGAAGCCATTCTAGCATCACTCTTTATTGTTGCTCTAGGTTTTTCATTTCAACAAACTTCAGCAAATCCCTTTGTCTCATTATTAGGCAATCCAGAAACTGGTGCACATAGACTTAATTTAGCAGGTGGCTTAAATTCATTAGGGACAACCATAGGTCCAATCATTGTTTCTATCGTCATATTTGGAGCCACTACACAGGATGTAAAGGCTTGGGTTCAAAGCGATGACTTTTCCTTGGCAAGCCTCAATTATCTATACCTATTTGTTGCTATACTATTTCTAGCAATAGCTGCACTACTCTATTTTTCTAAAAACATCCCTGAAGGAACAGAAGATGCTGAATTTGAAAAAGCACCTAAAGCAATTCGGAGTCTTGGGTTAATAACTTTGTCGCTAGTAATAGTATTTGGTCTTGTCTTTAATGAATACAGACATGACCAAGTAGACTCTAGCTTTATATTTCAGCTACTAATAGTGGGATTAATAGTAATAGTTGGAGGACTTCTGCTATCAAATCACCTAGCCATAAAAAATAGTGAAGGATGGGGAGCCATGAAATACCCTCAATTGGTATGGGGCATGCTTGCTATCTTCTCTTACGTTGGTGTTGAGGTAGCGATAGGGAGTAATCTAGGAGAACTGCTACAAGATGAAAGTTTTGGAGCATTAGAGGCACATCAAATTGCGCCCTATATTTCTATGTATTGGGGTAGTTTAATGATTGGACGATGGGCAGGAGCCATAACAGTATTCAATCCAAATAATACTTTAAAAAAAGCCTTGTTTATTATAGTCCCCTATGTGGCTTTTGGCTGTGTATTGCTCGCCAATTTCTTATCGAATCAAGATATAAGTGGTTTATACTTTTATGTTATATGCGTGGCTGTCTTAATAACTGGCTTTTTTGTTGGACAAGAAAAGCCTATAAAAACACTATTTGTCTTTGGAACATTAGGTTTTATTGCCATGTTAATTGGGATTTTCACAGAAGGACAAGTGGCTCTTTATGCCTTCTTGAGTGGCGGATTATTTTGCTCAATAATGTGGCCTTGTATTTTCTCCATGAGTATTGCTGGTTTAGGAAAATACACCTCTCAAGGATCTTCCTTTTTAATTATGATGATATTAGGGGGCGCCATTATCCCTCCTATTCAAGGAAAGATTGCTGACTTATGGCATATACATGACTCTTATTGGGTTGCCTTTGTTTGCTTTTTATTCTTAAGCTTTTTTGCTTTAAAAGCAAAAGGCTTATTAAAGGCTCAGGGCATTGATCTTGATGGGAAATTTGAGAAAAAAGAAGACTAAATTTTCTATTCTTCAGAATCATTTAATTTCTTTAAAAGAGCGGCTTTACTCTCTTCATAATTAGTTTTATCCTGACGGCTTTTATAAAAACGCCATCTAACCCATTCCAACCAATTATTGAATTTATCTAATGGAATACCAATACTCGTTAATATAGGAACCACATAATATCTTATCATAAAGTATATAAGAAATAGACCAAAACCTGAAACGAATAAAATTAAAAACACAATAAGAAGAGAAACTATAATCCCGAATTCATCATACATTTCAACCATTCCATCAATAAACTGAGCCCATAGAGTTTCATCTTCCATAAAAGTCTTATTTATTTATCACTTGTGTTTTTCCTGCGATTTTCTAAAAATCCAGCTTTCTTATCTTCAAATGACAGCTGACTATCTTTACGCCTTGACCACCTATATTTAAATTCTTTAAATGAATTAAACAAAAACTTAACTGTACCACCAAATATAGTCTTAAAAATAATCCACAACACCCACAAAAGTAGAGCAAGAAAAAACAATAAAATAAGGGCAATTATTATTATTCCAACAAAGTCAAGGTCATTGCTCAATAGAATCATATTATCACATTTATTATTTGTTTTTTTCCTTAAGCAGACTAACTCTATATCTCACTTTAAATAAAAATACACTAAATGCTTAACTTTACATAAATCACAGAATACTTGAAAGTAGCAGTTATAGGAGGTGGCGCAGCAGGTTTTTTTGCTGCAATTAACACAAAGATTCATCACCCAAATGCATCCGTAACACTATTAGAAAAAAGTAAAAAGGTGCTTGCTAAAGTTAAAATCTCAGGTGGTGGCCGATGTAATGTAACTACAGCCACTGAACACATCAGCAATCTATGTAAAGCATACCCTAGAGGAGGCAAACAGCTTAAGCCACTATTTAAAAGATTCAATAATAAACATACCATTGACTGGTTCGAATCAAGAGGTGTTCCTCTTAAGTCAGAAGCTGATTTGCGAATGTTTCCAATTAGCAATCGATCTCAAAGTATCATTGACTGTTTATTAGGTGAAATAAATAAATTAGGCATTAAAGTCGAATTGGGTCGATCGGTAAGTAAAGTCACACACAAAGTCAAGCATGGTCATTCTAACTATCAATTACATTTCAATCAAACAAACACACCACCTGTCTACTTTGACAAGCTTATTATTGCAACAGGTGGCTCACCAAAAGTCCAGGGCTTTGAATGGCTTAAGACTTTAGGTCATAGCATAAGCCTTCCTGTACCCTCTTTATTTACCTTTAATATTAAAAACCCAGCCTTGAATCAATTAATGGGTCTATCAGTAAAGCAAGCTCATATCCAAATTCAAGGTCAAAAATTAAAATCTGAAGGGCCAGTACTTATAACACATTGGGGACTAAGTGGACCTGCGATTTTAAAACTATCTGCTTTTGGCGCACGTGCATTAAATGAATTAGATTATAAGTTCAATATCCAGATCAATTGGATCAATGAGCATAATCAAGAAAAAAGTGCAGCTAGTTTGAAAGTGTTTTTAGAGAATAATTATCAGAAGCAAATTGGTAAAACTAGACCATTTGCATTTCCTAGTCGATTTTGGGATTATCTACTAAAAAGAAGCCAAATAGACCCTCAAAAAAAATGTGGTGATATAGGAAAAAAAGGGCTTAATAAGCTCATTCAGGTACTTTCTTATGATATTTATACCGTCAATGGGAAAAGCACTTTCAAAGAAGAGTTTGTAACATGCGGAGGCGTTGAATTACAAAATCTAGATTTAACCAGCATGCAAAGTAAACACTGCCAAGGAATGTATTTTGCCGGTGAAGTACTTGACATTGATGGAATTACAGGAGGCTTTAATTTTCAAGCTGCTTGGACTACCGCTTTTATCGCAAGTCAATTGAAATAAAACCTATTACGGATAGATGAATTCAAAGTTTGTATTTGTTTTATCTGACAAACTTCTATGAACAGGACAGCTGTGCGCAGCATGCTCCAAAATGCGCTTTATCTTAGAATCATAATCCTTTGGAAACTTTATCAAAACATCTATTTGAGCAATCATACGAGGTGAAGGCTGCATAGTCTTCTTAACATCAACCTTCGTACCTTTAATATCAATGCCATTTTTTGCAACAGCAATGGCCATTATCGTTAACACACAGCTAGCTAAGGCTGTACAAACCAAATCTGTAGGCGAAAAATTTGCTCCCAAACCGTGATTATCCTTAGGTGCATCCGTTATAATTGTTTCACCAGAATCAAGGTGTACTGCCTTAGTTCTTAAATTACCCTCATAATATACTTCAAATGTATTCATCAAATTAAGTTTACTTCTAAAATATAGCTTTCCCTTCAATTGATTATTAAATAACAGCTTTATTCATAATTAGATATAAAAAAATGGCTTTGATCATCGACCAAAGCCATTTTTACATCTTAATAAATGCTTACCACCAACTCTTCAATGCAGCCACTGCTGAAGATGCTGCAGATGTAACAGCTACACCTACAAGTGCTCCTGGAGTTGCAGTACCAGCACTTACCGCACCTGCAACTGCAACATAAAACATCCCTATTGTAGCTGATTCAGCATCAGCTAATAACCATTCTCCTGAAACTTTAAGATTAAATGGTTTCTTACCTGATACTTTTGCTACATAATTAAAACCTACACCTGAACCACCAAGATTAACAGGCATCCAAAAATATGCCGAGCTATCTAGGACAGCGAGACCAGTAAGTACAACCAGTTTCTCATCAGAATCTTTAATGTTTTTAGACACTAAAGCTTCGATACTATCAATAGACAATGTCAACTTATTATAATTTGTTTTATTTAAGTTTTTACAAAGCGAAAAAGCATCGTTTAAATAACGGTAAGATGAAGAACTCAATAGCTTGTTTAAATATTGAGGCGCATTTTCCATGAAAGCAAGCTTTGTATTTATTTTGACTTGGCTAACAAGATTTAATGATTTTGCTACATCATATTTATTTTGAGCCTTAAGCAAGTTATTATCCTCAAAAGCCTTCAATAAGGACTGATTATGCATAACAGCGACTTTATTTGCCAAAGCCGATAAATCAGCGGCTCCATAAGATGGGCCTTTAGAGTTTCCGTAAATATATCCCGGCTCAACAACAGAGCTGACATCTTGAATATTTTCCTTACTACAGCTTACCATTAATAAGGATAAAAGAATTAATAAACTTGCGAATTTAAAAAAGTAGTTTTTCATGATTTTTAGTTTTTGTTTTTGTTTAATTGCGTTACAAACATCCTGCTTAAGCAAAACTTAAAAAATGACAATTATGAGCTAAGTTCAATTAGCATTTTACCATTACAACTGAATAATCACACTAAAAATGACTATATAATCGATCTATATTATTGATTTGCAATGCTTTATAAAAATGACAAAAAAAGGCTCTTTTCGAAAGGCCTAAACTATTTTGACAATTAAAGTGTATCGATTTTAATGTAATTAAAGGACTAAATCTCTTTTACAAGGCGCCCAAACCTCCACCATAAACTACATCCTCTAAACAACATCCAACCTAATAAAGCATACCAAATTGCCATTATACCTTGATCTAAATAATCAAGTCCCAAAAGGACTGGTATAAAAATCAAGAAGCTAGCAATCAATAAGGTATTCCTTAAATACTTCGCCTCGCCCATTCCTTTAAAAATACCGTCAAATGTAAAGGCAATAGAATTTAAAGGTTGTGCCAATACAATAATCCAAAATGTTGCATTAAAAGCTGTAATTACAGCTTCATCATTATTAAAATAAGTAGCAATCACAGGTGAAAGCACCAAATAAACAAGGCTTAAACCACTTGCAATTCCTAAATTAATCTTAAGCAATTTACTTCCAAGTACCTTTAAAGTAGTACCATCCTTAGCCCCTAGATATTTACCCGCCAATGCATTACCTGCATTAGCAAAGCCATCTATAAAAAAGGATGAAAATATCCAGATATTATAACCAATTGTATAGGCTGCTAATTGTATATCTCCATTTTTATTTGCGAATCGATTGGCTAAAATAAATACTATGTTTAGTACAATCGTACGCACAAACATATTCATAAATATCAGAAGCATTTCATTAAAAAATGGATTGCGATCAACCTCCAGCTTTAAATTAAAAGGTGTGTTTTTATAAAGAACATATATACATAACACAAACATCACTGCTTGAGCACTAACTGATGCCCATGCAGCACCAGACACACCATAAGCTGGTATATATCCTTCTATGCCAAGAACAAGAATTAAATCCAAAACTATATTTAACAGCCCACCGATTAGACTAATATACATTGCCCAGGACATATTTTGATATCCTCGAAATACGCCAAAGAATAAAGCTATTAGCAAACTCAAGGGTAATCCTACACTACGAATCACATAATACTGATTGGAATAATAAAGGGTCAATTCACTCATCTGACCATATAAGTAGTATGCAATCATTTCATAATTAAATGCAATACCTACTGCAACCATTACCGACAATATAGCTCCCAACATTAGAGTTTGAGGTATAAGACTAATAATGGGTGGAAGATCATTCTTACCAAACTGTCTGCTAACAATTGCAGAAATAGCCGTTCGCATTTGTGCGAGCCCCCATATTAGGGTGGCTATAAGGCCAGCAGCGAGACCGACTCCACCTTGCGCTTGCGTTGAGGTATTCCCAATTTGACCAATAATTGCCATATCAACAAGACCTATTAGAGGTTCTGTTATGTTAAATAATATGGCAGGTATTGCCAGCCTATATATCTCTCTGGAGTTAATCAATCAAATAATATTTAGGACGAATTTAAATCTTAAAAGAATATAAATGCCGAATCATGAAGCTTATTTAAACTTTATTTAAAACCTATTTGATCACTATTAAAACAAGACCTATTTTTTATATTTACTCAGTCAAATAAATTAAATGAGAGTAATAGTAACAGGATCAACTGGAATGGTAGGCAAAGGTGTTCTAATTGAATGTCTTGAAGATAGCCGTGTAGAAAAAGTATTAGCTATTAATCGTTCAAGCTTAGGTATACAACATCCAAAGCTAGAAGAATTAATCGTCAAAGAATTCATTGATATTAAAAACTATACAGAAAATCTCAAAGGCTATGACGCCTGCTTTCACTCAATGGGTGTATCCTCGTTAGGACTAAATAAAATGGATTATACCAAAGTTACTTATGACATTACAAAAGCTTTGGCAGATACACTCTATGACTTAAATTCAAAAATGATATTTAGCTATGTATCTGGTCAAGGAACTGACAGTAGTGAAAAGGGAAGATTAATGTGGGCAAGAGTAAAAGGGAAAACTGAAAATTATATTTTAAACAAAGGGTTCAAAGATGCCTATGCCTTCAGGCCAGGTGCTATTATTCCTGAAAAAGGAGTTAAGTCTAGAACAGCCTGGGTTAACATATTTTTAGTTGTATTTAAACCTCTCTTCCCTATCATGAAGATGAGTAAGAACATTACAACCAGTTCAAGAATTGGTCAAGTGATGATAAACATAGCATTAGAACCATCTACGCTTAAACATTTGGAAGGTAAAGATATTAATCAACTTGCAACAAAAGCATGTTAAAAATTATGAAAATGATTGGCATAATTATTTTGGGATTTCTAGGCCTTATTACAATTGGAGGCATACTATTCGTGAATCTTAGCCCAGAATTCGGAGGCAAACATCGAAAGGAAGACATTCAGCGATATGAAACCTCAGGACACTTCAAAGATGGAATCTTCCATAATATTACTCCAACAAATATGCATATGGGCCCTAAGGACATTGCAAAGATTACTTTTAAATACTTGTTTGAAAAGAATGAAAAAGTGCCTAATACAGAACCGCCAATAGAAAAAGTGGATTCATTGACTATCGCAAACACAAATGAAGACTTTTCATTTGTATGGTTTGGACACTCTACATTTTATATTAAAATGGGAAATAAAAACATCTTGCTTGACCCTATGTTCTCAGAAGTACCTGCACCCCATCCTTCCTTAGGGAATAAGCGTTTTCAAAAAGAGTTGCCTATTGATTTAGAAAAATTACCTGAGATTGATTATGTATTTATCTCTCATGATCATTATGATCACTTAGATTATAAATCCATTAAGAAATTAAGAAAGAAAGTCAAACACTTCTTTGTGCCTTTAGGGGTTGGTGCACATTTAAGAAAATGGGGGGTTGAAGAAAGCCAATTTCATGAATTAAATTGGTGGGATGAGTTTGAAACTGATAATTTAAAATTTGTTTTTACCCCATCAAGACATTTTTCAGGAAGAGGCCCAGCAAACCGATTTTCGACACTTTGGGGATCTTGGGTTATTCAATCCCAGAACAAGAAAATCTATTTTAGCGGTGATGGTGGCTATGATGCACATTTCTCAGATATTGGCGATAAATATGGACCTTTTGATTTAGCATTTATAGAATGTGGACAATACAATAAACTTTGGTCTGAAATACATATGATGCCTGAGGAAACGGCTATAGCAGCAAGGGACTTAAAAGCTAAAGTCTTTATGCCTATTCATTGGGGCGCCTTTACTTTAGCCATGCACGCATGGAATGAGCCAATCAAACGCGTTATAATAAAAGCAAATGAATTGGATCTGAAGCTTATAGCACCTATGATTGGTGATTTTGTGAATTTAAACGATAGCGTCCCTGAGGTTAGTCCGTGGTGGAATATTTAAAAAATATAAACTTATGTTAGAAATAATGAAAGAACCCTGGCCTTGGTACGTTGCAGGAATTTTAATTGGACTAATGGTACCTGCTCTACTAATTCTTGG
>CAJXBJ010000081.1 GCA_913050195.1 uncultured Saprospirales bacterium | reverse complement strand
GTTATGAGGTTTTTGAAACTGAGGATATGGCCATATTAATAGAAGGTAATTGGGCCATTTGTTTATTAGATTTTAATGATAATCATGATAGCTTTCAAAAAGAGCTTAATCATCTCTTAAACCTAGATAATTATATAGCTAATGAGAAAGAGCTAAAGGAAGGGATTAAGCAAGATAAAAAGCAAGCAGTCGTTTGGATTGATCTTCAAAAGATAGTCAAAGCTGCAAAACTAGATGAAAGCTCTTCAGTTAGCAATGAAATGACAAAAGAGCTACAAGTGTTAGCAGGTATTGACTTTCAAAATGGCACAATGAAAGTGGACTTAGACCTATTAGTTGACAAAAATAAAACCCTTTCTCAAGTAAAAAGTTTAGGGCCAATTTCGCCAATGCTAAATAAGTATATAAGCAATGGGGCACATTCCTATACAGCAATACATCTCAACGCAAATGTTTGGCAGAATCCATTAAAGCTTTTTGTAAAGAAATATGAGAAAATAATGAATAGTAAAGGCATTAATCTAAATAAAACAATAGATGCCTTTGGTGAGGATGTTTTGTTGAATCTTGAACGATTTCATTTTGAAACCAAAAAGGTTTATGATTTTAAAACAGAAACTAAAAAAGATAAAACACAGCTGTCTTATGATTGGTCAGTTGTGTGTGGAGTTAATGATGCTCAAACAATAAAGGAAAGCCTTGATAAAATGAATTTTCTAATGATTTTTAAAGATGTGGACTGTTATAATGTTTTTGGGGGTATGTTTTACATTAAACTGGATGAAGAGGCCATAAAGTTTAGCAACAATAGAAATTATTTACAAACAGAAATATCCTCATACGATAAGGACAAGGACTTAAGTCTGCATAATTTTTATCATTATACCAATCTTTCAAAAATCGCCACTGCCTTGCAGTCAGATCCAAACAACAAGTGGAATGTTTCATTAAAGGCTATAGGCTCTAATATTGATGACTTTGATATTAAAGGCTTTGATTTTGCTCAAGGAAGTGTTGGTTCGAAGATGAACGTAAATTTTAAAGATCGTAGTCAGAGTAGTTTATTTCAGTTTATGCGTTTGATCTTTGGAGCAGCTAAGGGCTTAAATCAAGAAGCGGATTCAGTAGCTAAAGAAGCGGATTCAGGAAAGTCTTCCCTCAAAAAATAAAATTTGGCATACACTCTAGATCATATATGCCCCAATTATATTCAATCAGACAATAATAGCGTGCTTTGGCAACACTTAGTTGAGATACAACAGGGTGATCATGTCAATATTTATGCGCCTTCTGGAAGCGGAAAAAGTTCATTGTTTCAGCTTCTCTTAGGAAGCCGCATACCTCATAGCGGAAGACTATCGTATTGTGATAAATCACTTAAGGATATGAGTATAGAGTCCTTATCGGCATATAGAAGCAAAGATATTTCATTTGTTGCTCAGGATTTAAGACTTTTTGAGTCGCTTAGCGTAATGCAAAATATTTCCCTTTCGTCCTTCAATAAAGAGGGCTCAAATGGCTTTAATACAGACAAAGCACTTATTGATTTTAAATTAGAGGATAAGCAAAATAAAAAGCCTGCAGAATTATCACAGGGAGAGAAGCAAAGAGTTGCCATATTACGGGCACTGGCAAAAGAACATAAATGTTTAATCCTAGATGAGCCATTTTCTCATTTAGACGATGCTCTAACCAATGTAGTCTGGTCAACAATAAAAGACAACTGTATTGCCAATAATCGAACTTTAATATTACTTTCTTTAGAAAAAGAAGGTCGTCATCAATGGACATCGCAGTGGACTCTTTAAAAACTCAGGGACATAGTATCTTTGCAATGAAGCCTTTTAGCTGGCAGTCTATTTTTGTTTGGACTGCTTTAGGTATAGGCTGGTTTGTATTCTTGCTTTCAGCCGTTCTTTATATCGATGTATTCATTAATCAAACATTAAAAGATAATTCAAACACTGTTCATGTATTAAATAAGACAATTGATTTTAGCAATACAATGGGTAAAAGCTCTGCCTTTTCACGGGATGAGTTAGTGGAAATTGAAAATGCAATTGGTCTTAATGGTTATGTCCCTTTTGAAACAAATCATTTCCAGGTTAGCTTTTATACTACAGGGATATTAGCCTTATCAACAGAGCTTTACTTAGAGGCCTTGCCTCAAGAAGTAATTGATTATAAGGGTGATGACTTTAAATGGGAAGAGGGTGATAATTTTGTCCCAATTATTGTTTCTGAAGATCTGCTGAATATGTATAATTTTGGATTTGCATTATCTCAAGGCTTTCCACAGCTATCAGAGTCCTCTATTAAGTCCTTTAGAGGTAATTTACGAATAAAAGGAGCCAATGGTCAGAAGACATTTAGTGCAGGCCTTGTTGGATTGTCTAAGCAAATTTCAGGTATACTAGCACCTCAGTCATTTTTAAAGTGGGCAAATAGGAATTTCGGAAGTAAAAAAAATCCAGAAGCGAATAAATTATTAATATTAGAAGGCGTAGAAAGTGCTGATTTTCAATCTTTGATAGTCGAAAAAGAATGGTCTTTAGGTGGAGCTATACAATCTAATTTAAAGCCAATTATTATAAGTTTAGCCTTAGTCTTAGCTGTAATAGCAGTCCTAATATTAAGCCTGACTTATCTTAATTTTTGGAATCAGTTTTTGACACAGCTATATGCCAAAGAAAAAGATATTCGAATCTGCTTTGAGCTTGGATTTAGCCCTAAGCGTATTTATAATATATGGCAGCCTATAGGGCTTAAGCGATTATGTTTATTGTTTTTGTTTTTATCTCTGCTCTTTTTGCTTAGTCTATGGGCTATTAAGTCTTATACGCCACTTAATTTTGGTTTTGATGATTGGAGTGTTCTTGCTTCTAGCTTAGGGTTCTGCTTTTTGAGTTTAATACTTACTTATATTTTGCTTCGAAGAGCTCTTTTAAAAGCACTTAGTAAGCTTTATTTTAAACTCTAGTTAGATTGCCCTGATAAACCATATTTATCTATTAGATAAATTAGCGTTGTCATCGCAGCAGCACCCAACGTTAACTCTCTAGGATGCACAGACTCAAAGACATCTTTATCAGAGTGGTGATAGTCAAAATAACGTTGAGAATCAGGTTCATAACCAAAAAGTAGAGGGCCTTGGTCAATTAATGGATGTATATCCACCCCAGAATAACCCTTTTTAATAAAATTGATTTGATAAGGCTTAAGTAGTTCTACCCATGAAGAAAAATCATAAACAATATTTTGCTTGGACTCATAAGTAAAGCCTTGAGGCGTAAAGCCACCCCTGTCTGACTCAAGCCCAGCAAGGTGCACTTCATTAAGGGCTTTAGCCCTCTTGGCATAGGCAATACCACCAGCATTGCCATTCTCTTCATTCATAAAAAGGATAACTCGAATACTTCTCTTAGGTGTATAATTAAGGCTCTTAAATAAGCGCAGCACTTCCATGCTTTGTACAATTCCAGCGCCATCATCATGGGCGCCTTCTCCGGCATCCCAAGAATCTAAGTGTCCACCAATAACAATATATTCATTTGGAAATTCGCGCCCTCTTATTTCACCAATAACATTGTAGGAAATAGTGTCCGCTTGAGGCCCACAAAAGAGCTGCATATTTCCTTTAATAGAATTCTGTTTTAATAACTCGTGTAAGCTATCTGCAGTACTTGTTCCAATAGCAAGAGCAGGAATTTTATCAATACCATCTTCGTATTTCATGCTCCCGGTATGTGGCTCGTGGTCATCCCACAAACTCAAAGATCGAAGCCATAAACCCACACCGCCTTTTTGAGCAATCGCACTTGCGCCTTTATAGCGTTGCATAAAGCAAGCCCCATACGCTTTAAAGGTTCTAATATATTTAGGATCCATAGGTTTGTTAATAAACACAATCTTACCCTTGATTTCATTTGCACTCATGCTGTCCAAATCATCCATGCTTTCTACTTCAATAATAGGAGCATTGATTGTGTTTCCCTCAGTACCAATAGACCCTCCTAAGGCCATGCCTTTTATGCTGTGTTTTGTGTTGTTGATATCCATAGAAACAATAGCACGTCTATAACGCTTCCAGTTGGTAACTTTAATCTCTTGTTTCCAGACGGTGTCTAAGTTCATGCCGTTTAGGCAGGTCTCTCCCCAAGATATAGCCTCATTCGCCTCTTTAGAGCCACTAAGTCTAGGACCAATTTCCTTGCACAGGTAGCGCAGGTTTTCGTAGGCCACCTGATTTGTAAGTGCCTCATCATAGATCTTTCGTATAAAGTTGGCATCTGTTTGCCCATGGAGTAACAGAAAGCAGGCGCAAAAAAGGAAAGACATTAATGCTTTCATAAATCAAACTTTGAAAGCGCTAAAAATACAATTAAATTCGAAGACTTATTAAGTCATAAAGTATGTCAAAAGAGCAAATAGAGGCTATTAATAGCTTAATAGTTAATCGGCGTTCCAGCTATCCAAAGGAATACAATGGTAGGCAGATAGAGGATGCTGTAGTCATGCAGTTATTAGAAAATGCTAATTGGGCTCCTAATCACGGAAAGACAGAGCCATGGAGGTTTAAGTTATTTAAGGGAGACGCCTTGCTTGCCTTAGCCCGCTTTCAAGCAGACTTGTATAAGAAAAGCACGGATGATGCCCTTTTTACTCAAAACAAATATGATCGCTTTATCGAAAAAGCAAAGCTCACGTCTCATGTCATTGCGATTTGTATGCAAAAAGACCCTAAGGGGCGAATACCCGAAATAGAGGAAATATCAGCCGTGGCTTGTGCGGTGCAAAACATATACCTTAGTTTAACAGCCTATGATCTAAGGGGCTATTGGAGTACAGGAGGTGGCACATATAGTGCTGAAATGCATAACTACTTAGGCCTTGATCAGACGCAAAGATGTTTAGGGTTCTTTTTTCTTGGCATGTCAGACCTTCCATTTCGGGAAGGAAAACGAGGAAGTATTGAGAGTAAATTAATTTAAACCAGACTTACTCCCATTTGCCATATACAGTAATATCCGTAATAGCATTATCTGCAGCATCGGCGCCAGCATTAGCTGAGACTACTACTCTCAGAACATATCGCTTGTTTTCATCTAAAGTAATATCACTGAAATCCCAAACAGAATCATCGGTATAGCCGAAAGTGCCTGTATTGGTAAAGTCTAATTCGGTACTATTTCCATCAGAATCAATCTCATATATATGTTTATTCCACCATCTATGCCCTATGCTTCCAGTTCCCGGGTCAGACTGTCGACTAATTTTAACTTTTGTTAGTTTAAAGCTTTTTGATTTTGTTGTGTTTTGTATTGGAACAGTAATGTTAAAATCCAAATTTCTATCTCCAGAAGTTTGAGTGGTGTACACACCTGCCATACTTGTGTTAGCACTTGGATCATTAGACCGAAATGCCCAAATATTCAAAGGATAGGCCATTTCATCCCCAAGTGAAATGGCTTCTGTTGAAGTTGGTAAGGGTAAATTAGTAAGCTGTGATCCATCTCCAATGAAAGCCGTAGCTTTTATATTTCCAATTACATCAAGTTCTTCTGAAGGATTATCTGTGTTTATACCAACTTTTCCATTGTCGATGATTGATAGAATATTTGTTAATGCGTTCCCATTTGGATTTAGGTCAAAAAATAATCCATATCTAGAAGTGTTTCTACTTGTAGCAACCATGCGGATGTCTCTAGAGCTCCACCATGTTTGGAGATCATCGCCTTGAAAAGTAATCCTATTGTTATCTGGATTTACATTACTTAAGGTAAGTAGTGAGCTTGGGTTACTTGTTCCAATGCCTGTATTGCCATTTTTGAGAATAACTAATGCATCTGACAGGTTTGATGAACTACTTCCATTTCCTACAACAAAAAGCCTATCATTATCATTCCAGCTATCTGAATTAGATGCAGTATAATCAGTATTGTACCTGCCAATTACTGTTTCAGCATATGATTTGGCTTTTGTGACAAAACCCATTGCTAATGAAGCTTTACCTTCAGCTTGTGAATACCAACCTATTGCTGTCGAATGGTTTTTCATTGCATAAGAGTGTCCTCCCATTGCTGTTGAATAATCACCATTTGCTTCCGTAAAATATCCCATTGCTGTTGAATATTCACCATTTGCAATAGTCTTATATCCAGTTGCCGTTGAATAAAGGCCTTGTGCCTCAGTTTCATAGCCTAAAGCTGTTGAGTTATTGCCATTTGCAACAGTCCATCTACCCATAGCTGTTGAATATTCACCGCCTGCAGAAGTCTCATAACCAAAAGCTGTTGAAGCATAACCTGTTGCGCCATGTGTGGCAGGTCCAGTTGAGCTGCTGTTTGAGTAGCTAAGGTCCGTAGCTCGATGTCCAATGGGGCCATAATTGCCACTATTTCTACTGCCCTCCCTTACAATTCCTGTGAGGCTGTTTTGTGTAATATATTCTGTCCCTCCTCCAGAAGCTAAGTTGGTTAACTGTGAACCATCACCAATGAAAGCAGTGGCTTTTACATTGCCATCCACTTCTAATTTCTCTGAGGGTTGTGTGGTTGGATAATTAAGTCCTATGCCAACATTTCCATAGCCCTCAGTGATTACCATTGCTAAATTATTATCTGTGTAGAAGCCAATATTATTGAATTTTGCATCGATTCTTAGCTCTGGTTGCAATGTGTCAGCTCTAATGAAACCTCTCACTTGCTTATAATTATTGTGATCGCCAGCATCTTCAAACTCTAATTTGCCGCCTTTAAACATAGCATTACCAGTTTCATCTATTAAGAAGACTTCTTTTTTAGGCATGTTATCTTCTCCCATAAATATCCTGAACTTATCTTGATAGTTATCAAGATAAATATTGTTTGTATATGATGATGAAGTTGCAGGTGCAAGGCTGATTTGTCCACCTTCATTAGTAGAGGTTCCTAATGATTCAATATTTCCCAAAACAGACAAGGGGTAGTTTGGGTCAATAGTGCCTATGCCTACATTATTTGTTGTAAACAATTTAGTCGAGTCGGAATTTAAACCCCAAGTCGCTGATTCTGCTATGTAGGATGTACTTACACTGTTAAGTGTATTATTGCTTGTATAACCATAAGTCCAATCATCTTTAGAGTCTGTATCTATGTTAGCATTGATTCGCTGAACATTTATATATTGACTGCCATCAGTCATTATTGCATCACCACTCCAGCCTTCAATAGAATCTACAGAAACATTTGTAAATTGGCTTGAAATCTCAGAGGCGGTCATATTAACAACAACAGCATCTTTCACTACATCATTGTCATCGACTAATAAAATAAACATTCCAGCTTTTTGATTTAATGGGCCACCATTCATATGGAAACAGTGAAATACAGGTTCATCCGGTATAAAGGAACCAGGAGATCCTATCTCTATAATGGCAATACTGTCAGGATCGATAATAGTACTACTGATTAAAAAAGAATTAACAGTTGAAAAATCACAAGAGGCATTTGCACTAGCATCATCATTGTATATAATTTTCCATCCGTTAAGGTTGATGCTTGAGCTGGTGTTATTAAACAATTCAACATTGCGACCATAACTCTGACTATTTAATACTTCAGAAATCAATAATTTTCTAGAGCCGGAGTCTATAGAACTTGAATTTAAGTTTTTCCAATAAGCCTTTCCGTTTGCATCAGAAGCAAGAACAAAGCCATCTGCTGCACCATCCGTAAGCTGAATGTTGTTTGCTTTAATACTTCCTTGCACATCAAGATTGGTTGAAGGACTAGTTGTTCCAATACCCACATTACCATTGTTAACAACTAAAATATCTTCAGCACTGAAGCTAGCTGTCCAGTCCCAACGATCGTTGTAGGTATGTCCTGCGGTATTTGAAAAGCTAGCGGTTACCCCATCAGAAAATTGTAATGTTCCAGCAGTTGTGCTAGCGGTCCAGCTATTTCCGCCATCTGAGCTTATTTCAATTTCATTTGGGTCTGGACCAGCATTGGTTATTCTAACAGCATAGCTATTCGGACTTGAGCCACTAAATCCAGAGATGTCTACAGCGAGGTCATCAAGACCACTTCCTGTAAAGCTTACACCTTGCCAATCGCCTTCTTCACTTATATGTAAAACACCTTGGGGGTTTTCTTCAGAAATACCAACTTTATTACCAGTATTTGTAATCATTGAGCTTGCTTTCCATTCGCTACCATCATGTCTTAACGTCTGATTACTTGTGCCGTTAATTATTGGACTAGAGGTCAAAGACTTCCATTGTGTTCCATCATATCCTTGGAAGTCACCATCTTTGTATTGGATGTGTCCACCGCTAGCCGGAGTTTGTGAAATGGCAGTGTCTATTTTAATGCCGCCTTTTACGTCAAGCCTTTCTTCAGGAGTTGCTGTGTTTAAAATACCAAGTCCTACTCTTGGTTGGTCACCAGTGGATGTTTTGTTGTAAAATCTCACATTTCCATCATTGTCAAAAATGAAGTTGATATTTCCGGCTTGTCCATTTAGGCTTTTAACAGAGAAGTTAAAGACTTTTTGTGTTTCAAAAGTCATCTCTTTTCCTTTAGCATTTCTAAATACCATTTTGCTATTATCGCCGGCATATCCAATCCAACCAAGCTTATTGTTAGGGTTTGTCTGGGGCCCTTTAGTAAATAATAGATATTTAGCCC
>CAJXBJ010000080.1 GCA_913050195.1 uncultured Saprospirales bacterium | reverse complement strand
CCTAGGAATTCAAAGTTTCCAGTTTCATTAATATCCAATGCTAGTTGCAGCCATTTATTGCCTTTTTCCCAAGAAATATCTCTAAAGCTTCCTTTTTCTAACAAGCCTTGACCGATCGTAAGCGTGAATAGTCCTGTCTCATCTGTGCTTATATGATGTAACTCTCCAAACTCTATAGTTTCACCTTTTAGTAGTTCTACTCGAATAGCAATTCGTGTATTGCTAAGGATATTTCCTTGTTTATCTCGAGCTATAGCCTGATAGCTAATCCCTTCAGGAATGTAAGTGTTTTCCATAGAGAGGCTTTCAGTTTCATTAAAAGCACTGTCTAAAACGGTATTGTCGTTGGCTTGAGCAGAAAGACCAAATGAAAATATAAGACCAAAGAGTAGGGTGTATAAACGTTTCATAGCAAATATATTATATCATAAATATCGGTATTTTTTTTGACTACAGTTCTAATAAGTTAAATACAAATAGGTGCCTTATAGGTGTGTGCGTTTTAAAAGGGCTCTATTGAAATAGAACTGTAGGTCCTTAAGGCTTTCATTGGTGAGCACTATTCTTGGTATGAGCTGATCTGAGCTGTCAAGTTTGTTTGGGTTGGTTGTGTATACGTGCTTGTGCTCTTTGTAAATTGATTTAAGGACCGTTTCATTGTAATGCTCTTTTTTACCAAATGGGATTGCAAAGTGCTTAGAGCTTATGTTGAATGTGTGTTTAATGTATTGATGATTATCATCAATCTCTTTTTGAAGACTATCCTGATTTATTTGCGAGAGTACACAATGGTTTAGGCTGTGGTTTTCTATAGTAACCTTTTCTTTCTGAAGAGATTTTATTTCTGAGCTATTCATGTAAATGCGCTCTTTAAATGCTGAGGGAAGCCCTAGAAACGCTTCTTTGAAATTATCTAGAAGCTTTAAAAAATAATTGGTGTCCTCTATGTTTATACTCTCGGGACTTAGTAAAGCATTTATTTTTTTAATAGAGTCCTTTTCATTGGAAACGATATTACTAACCCATAACTGGTCTTGTTCAATAGCGCTTTTGTTAACAAAAATAGTAGTTGGTATTTTGTTGGCTTTTAGAATGGGCCAAGCGATATCGTGAACAGATTTAAACCCATCATCAAATGTGATTGACAGATAGTTTTTTTTGTAGTCTAAGCCGGGTCCCAATATTTCATTTAAGCTTATTATTTCAAAGTGCTTTTTTAGGAAAGAAATATGAGATTTAAAGGTGTCTATTGGCGTACTATAAAGTGGAGAGTGGTGTTCAGATGATGGTTCTGAAATATCGTGGTAGCAAAGCACAAATCGATGACCTTTACTAAGCGCCATTAAGGGTAAATAGCTAAAGAAAGATTTAATAATAGCCTTAATCATGACATGATTTAAGTCAAATTTAATAATTGTTCGGACAAAAGAAGCCCTTATGTTCCACGCACTTTTTATATCTTTGTTAAAACTTAAAGTTTAAAGCTATGCAAACAACAGGAAGTTCAGAAGATCAAGATCGATTATTTTTTTGGGGTGATGAGGAGAAGGAAAATGCATCAGGAGACAAGGTGCTCTTTAGTATCCCAGCGCCATTGATTGGTCCAATCCCAGTTAATAAGCTAATGTTTGTTGTGGTTGCAATTCTCATGATATTATTTGCATGCGGTATTTCTGAGACGATCATTCCCGGTTTGACCAATGAGGATTTGTCTATTTTTAAACCTTGAATTTATTTAAATATGCTCTAGCTGAGCAGCTATCAGCACCACTTCCAGGTAGAGAGGTGCAATTTCGAATGGCTCCATACAGACGTCCAAAGGATTTAAATTTTCAATATCCTTCAGATGCCAAGCAATCAGCAGTATTAATTTCATTTTATTTTAAAGAGGATGAACCACACTTTATATTAATGAAGCGCTCAGAGTATAAAGGGCCGCATAGTGGGCAGATATGTTTTCCAGGCGGTGCTCTTGAATCTCAAGATGTTTCTTTGTTGGACACTGCTTTAAGGGAAAGCATGGAGGAAATTGGAGTAGATCCTAATCAAGTAGAGGTTTTAGGTCGTTTGAGCAGTTTGTTTATACCAGTGAGCTATTATAAAGTCCAACCCTATATTGCTTGCTTGCCTGAGCAACCAACCTATGTTCTTGACCCACAAGAAGCCGCAGCAGTTATAGAGGTCCCATTAAGTGAATTAATGAATGATGCCTGTGAGGATATTCGCCCAATAAACCATAGAGGAGAGTTTACTTTGGATACACCTTGTATTGAGCTTCAGGGACATATAGTATGGGGTGCTACTGCTATGATGATCGCAGAGTTGAAGGCGGTTATTTCCCAAATGGGTGTTTAAGAAAGTCTATTAATTAGTAGTCCTAAAGTAATTACTGGGCCAACATAGCGATCAGAAAGCTGGTCTTTTACTAGCTCTGGATGCAGTAGGCCATGATTTTTGAGGGTTTTGAACCCTTGCCCGTACAGTTTAGTTTTTCTTAGCTCAAGCTTATAATTGGGTTGGTTGGGAGAAGTAAAGCTTAAAAATGAACGCTTCAAAGTTTTTTGGCTTATTTTATTTAAAAGACGTTGTCCTCTGTTATTAAAGTATTTAAGTATGTCCATGCTCAAATCATATCGTTTATTTGAAAGGCTCATGCCGCCTTCCGTCGTGGGCATTTTACTCAAAGTTGGATGATAATAGCTATTTAAGTCTCTGTGAAATTTATTGAAAAAGCGTGCAGAGCGTTTAAGCTGATATGTGAATTGTGCTCTGCTAAGCTCTAAAAAAGGGGCATAGCATGGGAAAAAGCTCGAATTATTGGTTATAAACCGGCCATAATAAACCGGCCATTTGTAGGATAAATAAATATCATCATATGTCTGTGTATTCCAAGTATGCTTAAAGGATTTTAGCTCTTCTAGTATATTTGCTTTAATAGAGTTGGATTTACCTTGAAGATTGGGATGCAAGATTGAATGTTCAGGTGCAATTGGACAGAAGCGTAGCTGATAAAAGCGTTCCCAGTTTACTTTATTGCTCTTGTAAAAAGGGAAGTCGTGTAGCCATACATATTCTTTATAAATTTCACCACCAGCGCCTGAAATGCTTAAATCATATTTACCTTCTGCTCGCCTCCCTTGGTGCTGAAATAATCTGTGATAGGTGGTGATGTCAACAATGCCATCACAGCAATCAAAGACATTTTCTAGATCAGCATCTAGGTTTTCAATGCATTGTGTAGTTATGGTTAATTTTTTATTTAGTGTTTTTGCAATCTTATCCGCATAAACTACATCTATATGATCTTTTGGGCCACTAACGGCTAAGTCATAATTCATATCATAATAATCCATAGCTGCAACCAATAGTCTTGAGTCAACGCCCCCCGTGATATCTATGCTTAGTTTTAGTCCTTGACAGCTTTTAGCTAAGGCGTTCATAGAGTCTTCAAACGAACGCAATGGTAAGTCTTTTATATTTGTGCGACTTTTATGGATCTTTTTACACCCTTCAGAATTATAATGCAATAGTGTATTGCCCTTTAGTTTATTTATTTCTTTAAAAAAGGTTCGATCATTATGAAAATTGCCCCAATGTAAAAATTCAGCAATAGCTGTTTTGTCTAGGTCGTCAGGCTTAAGCCCTTCACTGTTTATGAGGGCTAAAAATGAAGGGGATGCAGCCTTTTTGCTGTAAAAAAAGTGGTACATGCCACTGGGGTCAACACTTATTAGTAGCTCTTGGTTTAAGCTTATAGCAATGAAGTATTGTCCCTCTAATTGCCATAAATATTCTTTTAGGTAATTGATTAAGCTAGTTGTTTCTAGCTTTTTAAGCTTCTCTTTTGCTTTTGCTAAAAAATATTGGATGCTAGTTTGACCTGAAGCAATACCAGGTATATAAATAAAACCGTTCCATGTGATTTTTAATTGATCATATTCGAAATGGTGATGTTTATTCTTATTGTCTAAAAACATTTATAAAGCTTATTCATTAGGGTTTTTAACTAAAAGAGATATTGGGTTCAATATAACTCCTAAGGATATTCGATCATTTTTTCCAACATTGCGTCCGCAATAAGTAGTGCTAGCACAGGCAAATACCCCAAACGTATTATTTAATACTGGATAATATACAGTTGCGCCAAATTTAGTGCTTGAAACACCAATGTTTTCAAAGGTGTAGCTATTGTCTCCTATATCGTATCCTCCCTGTGCATGTGTAATGTCGACGAAGAGATCAAAGTAGATTTTTTCATGTGCATATCCGCTTTTTATAATAACGTTTATGTCATTTACAGCTGGGGACTCTTTGTGTTGATATGCGTATTGGGTGCAAAGGAAAAAATTTGATAGCCTATATTGTAATACGGCTCTTGCTTCTAAGGTTTTGGCGTGTTTTCCTATTCCTATAAGTTGAGTGGGGTCGTAATCAGATAGTGGTACAGCGGCGCCTAATACCGGCATAAAATCAAGACGACCTTTGTATAGCTCTGTGCTCAATGCGAGATATTTTAGGTAAACCGATAGGTCTTGTAAGTCACAGGTGCTACTTCCACCATATTCTGCAGAGATAAAAGGAATATTTAGATAAAGATCTAGCTTGTCGTTGAGTCCCCCTCCAGTATAGAAACTTTGTGAGGTAGTTTTGTATTCTCCAAAGTCAGTTTGTGTACTACCTAAGTAAATCTGATCGTAGGTTTCCATAGTTTGACCTAAGGCTACAATGCAATTGCCCTTTCCTTTCATAAATCCATCAACAGGACCTTGAGATAATGCCCATTGACAGAATAAGTATAGTGCCATGCAGAAAGTAATGCGCATTGATTGATTTTTACATGAAAATACATAAAATACAATGGGGTACTTGTTTTCCTTGTGTTATTTCAAATCATTTAAGCATAAGATGCTTTATTTTAGCTTTAATAAGAATGCAAGTTAAATGATAAAGCAATGGCAAATATTTGTTGTTATTCCAGTGTTAAATGAAGAAGGCTCCATTGCTAAAGTTATAGAAGATCTACCTAGTATTGATAAAGCAGAAGTAATACCAATTGTCGTTGATAATGGATCTACGGATAGTACGCTTAATGTTGTTGAGAAAACAGGTTGTATCAGTTTGCATGAGCCTGTAAAGGGTTATGGGCGTGCATGTCAAAAGGGTTTAGCTTATGCACGGTCTAAAGTATGTGCCAAAGCTAAATCTATTGCCGTAGTGCTAGATGGTGATTATTCAGATTATCCAGAGGATTTGATAAGTATTGTAAAACCTATAATGTCTGGCGACTACGACTTTGTTTTGGGCTCAAGAACTATGGGCAGGGCAGAGCCAGGATCATTGGGTTTTGTCCAAAAGTGGGGGAATGAATTGGCGACAAACTTGATTAAGTGGCGTTACAGATACAGCTACACTGATATGGGGCCATTTAGGGCTTTACACTGGCCAGCACTTGAGTTGATGGAGCTTGAGGATTTGAATTTTGGATGGAATGTGGAGATGCAGGTTAAAGCATTAAAGCTAAAGCTTAGAGTAGTTGAGGTGCCAGTTAGATATAGAAAGCGTATTGGTAAGTCAAAAATATCGGGTACTATAAAAGGCGCCTTTTGGGCTGGTGTTATTATAATTAGGAGTATTTTTAAATACGGATGAGGCTTATAATATACATATTGGCCTCTGTTCTGCTTGGCTCTATCATTGCAATAGCATTTGGCCCCGATAGGACTGAGTTTATGTGGCATTTTGGTTTTTATACGCTTGCCTTTGTTTCCTTTTTAGCCTTATTTAGATATGCCTTGAGCGAAGTAAGTTGGTCTTTTCTGTTTACTCTTGCAATTATTCTTCGTTTAATTTGTGTGTTTTCTTTCCCCAAACATTCGGATGATATTTATCGCTTTATTTGGGATGGCAGTTTGGCTTTAGAGAATTTAAATCCCTATGTTGCTTTGCCTGTTTCGGTAGACCCAAATCTATTTAAAGATCAAGAAATTTTATTGGAAAAAATGAATAGCCCTCGATATTATTCTGTTTATCCATGGGTTCATCAAGCTGTTTTTTATGTTTCTGTATTGTTTGGCAGCAGTATTTATTGGTCTGCTGTAATTATTAAGCTTGCACTTGTCTTATTTGATGTCTTATTAATGCTAGCTCTTTTGAGCTTGTTTGAGCGGCTTAACATAGAGAGGGGCAGGCTGTTGCTTTATTTTTTAAACCCTTTAATTATTATAGAAATAGCACTTAATGCGCATTTTGAGGGTCTTGCTCTTTTAGCTATAATCTTGTCTCTTTTCTGGCTAATAAAAAAGCATTTTATAAAATCATCAATGTTGTTTTTTATCTCCGTATGCGCTAAGCTCAACCCTTTGATTTTACTTCCAATAATTTTAATTCAGTTAAGATCTTTAAAGAACATATTTCAGTTTATGCTTCCTTTTGCCTTAATGCTTTCGTTGTATGTGTTTTTGCTTGGAAAGCGCTCTTTGATAAATATGGGAGAAAGTATTATGCTTTATTTTAATCGATTTGAATTTAATGCCTCTGCTTATTATATAATGAGGTTGGTGGGGGAGGCTTGGTATGGATATAACCCTATTGCTATTTGGGGGCCGATTTTGACAATCTTTACAGCCTTCTTGATTTTACTAATTGCATATATATATGTAAAGAAAAAGTCCAGCAGTATTTTTAATTATGCTCTTTTTACTTACACTGTTTATTTAACCTTTGCACAGGTTGTGCATCCTTGGTATATTATACCATTAATTGGATTGAGCTTGTTTACAAGATGGCGTTTTACAATCATATGGTCATTTGTCGTCTTTTTATCTTACTATACCTATAGAGATTCTTACTATATAGAGCCTTCTTTTATATTGATAATAGAATATATTTTTTTGTGGTCATTTTTTGTTGTTGAATATCAAATTATGACTTTTTCAAAGAAGTCAGAAAACGTTCTGTTATAAACCTTTTTGTCTTATTTGCGTAATAATAGCCTAAAGTAGATTTAACTGATAGCTTGATGAAGCAAAGATTACAGGCGATTTTATTTGTGTTTCTATTGTGTTTTTCACCTAGTGTTAATGCTCAAATTAACATTGTGGACTCCTTGACGCTTGTTAACTTCTTTTATGCGTTTAATGGAGCAAGTTGGTCTGACAATTCAAATTGGTTAACAGGCCCTGTGAGCACATGGCATGGCATTACTACTTTCAATAATAGGGTAACTTCTATAGATTTAAATGGGAATAACCTTCAAGGGCTTATTCCTTTAAATTTATCTGATTTAAGCATGTTGGCTTATTTAGATTTGTCTAATAATCAAGTAATGGGTGCTTTGCCTTCAAGTTTTTCAAACTTTTCTTTTTTAACGCGTTTAGATTTACAAAACAACCTTATAACTGGTACAATACCTAAGGAATGGGGGCAGTTATCTAGTTTGCAAGAACTATATCTTCAAAACAATGATTTAACAGATAGTGTACATGCAGAAATATTGCATATAGATAGTCTGCATCAAATTTATTTAAATGGAAATGGGTTTAATTATTTGCCACCGATAGCTTCAGTTACTCTGACACATATAAGTGTTCAAAATAATGCCTTTACTTTTGGAGATTTTTATGCTAATCTAAACATGGCTCCAAATCAAATTATTGCTCCTCAGGCAAAAGTTGGTATTGCGTTAGATACCCTTATTGATGAAGGGGCATCTGTTAATTTAAAAACAGATTTATATGAACATGGCAGTGAGTATCAATGGCACAAAGATGGACAAGCATTATTAGGAGAAAACAACTCTACATTAAGTTTGAGTAATATAATGCTAGAGGATACAGGCACATATTATTGTGTTATTTCAAATACTATTGTTCAAGGATTGCTTTTAGAGACCCAGCCAAAGCGTATTCAGTTAAAGGCAATTGGAGCTTTGGAAATTCAAAAGCTTTGTTCTGATGAAAGTATATTTTTGAATAAGACAGATTTATCTAATTATTCAGAAAATGTACAAGCCTATAATTGGGACTTAAACAATGATGGCATTTATAATGAAGCTTACGGGGATTCTATAGGTGTGGACTTTAATGTAGCTGGTTTGAAGACTATTGGTATGCAGATTATTCTTTCTGGAGGACAAAGTATTACTTCTAGGCATGTAGTTCAAGTGCTTCCATCACCCATGGCAGACTTTAATGTTAATACGGTATGTGCGGGTACTCCTATGGTTGCCACAAATCATTCTAGTATTTCAAGCGGGGGCTTAACTTATAAATGGTCAATGGGAGAGGATACTTCTTTTTATACACATGGCCATGCTACATATACTTTTGAGTCAGGTGGGGGCAAAATGATTAAGCTGATAGCTACTTCTGATCAGGGTTGTAAGGACTCAAATTCTTATTTCCTTCAGATTAATCCAAGTCCTATAGCCGCTTTTACAAGCACCAATGCCTGTGAGAAGAAGGAAGTGTTTTTTCAAAACAACTCAAGTGTACAAGGAGATAGCATAGTTGGTATTAATTGGATATTTGGAGGGCAAACGTATAGCGTTGAAGAAAGCCCCTATCATATGTTTAATCAAGCTGGTTATCATGATGTTAAGCTAGTTGTTCAATCGAGCAAAGGCTGTATGGATTCTACAATGGAGTCTTTACATGTAAATGCTTTGCCAAATGCTCAGTTATATGCCTATCCGGATCAGGTTGTGTGTTTTGGTGATTCAATAGAATTAGCAGCTTACAGTGGTTATCCAAAATATTTTTGGTCAAATGGAGATTCAGCAACAAGAATTAAAGTAGGGGCATCAGGTAGTTATGATGTGCTGATTGTTTCTGGTGAAAATTGC
>CAJXBJ010000079.1 GCA_913050195.1 uncultured Saprospirales bacterium | reverse complement strand
TGGCTGTTGATTACAAAAGTCGTCAATGGAGTAATTATACATATTATGAACAAAACCCAATGCTTCAAGATAACTATTTAATAAGCTTTGGTGGGTTTGTGAAACCAGCATCTGCAAAGAAAGCTAAGCCAAAAACTTATTATTTTGGTGTATATAAAGGGCTTTCAATGTTAGAGTTTAATGGAGAGCATATTGAGAAGTTTGGCATGAGTTTTGGTTTAGGTATTCCATTCCGGAAACTTCCGGGTAAAGGAGATCAAAGTTCTCAACTTAATTTAGGTTTGACACTTGGTAAGGAAGGTAAACAATCAGAAAATATTATTGAACAATCTTTTATCGAAATTAACCTTGGGGTTATAATGAATAGTAGATGGTTTAGAAAAAGAAAATTTAATTAGAATAAATAAAATAAAAATGAAAAAGTTCTTTTACGTTACTATTGGGCTTTTAATGAGCTTAAGTTTTGAAGGGGTTTCTCAATGTTCATCATGGGGCACTGGTGAAGATAGTGTTCAAGCTTTACAAGCATATTCTTTGTATAGAGAGTATTATAAAGCTAAGGATTACAACGAAGCCTTAAAACATTGGAGGTATGTGTATAAAAATGCACCAGCTGCACGTAAATCTCCATTTATTGATGGGGCAAAAATGATTGAAGCTCAGATTAAAGCGAATAAGGAAAATAAGGAGCTTAAGTCGGCATATGTGGACACGCTTCTTAGTCTTTATGACAGGAGAATAGAGTGCCATGGAGAGGAAGGCAAGGTTTTAGGAATGAAAGCGGCAAAAATGCTAAAGTATAGATCTAAGACCCACTTAATGCAGGTCATCGGAGACTTTAAAAAATCAGTTGAGATAGAAGGGCCCAAATCTAAAAGCCAGGTGTTGGGTAATTATTTTAAAGCAATTACAATAGCAGTTAAAAAGGACTCTGTTTCTAAGGAGGAAGCGTTCGATGTCTATTTGACAATCATGCCTCTTGTAGAGGAAAACCTAGCGAACGCATCTGACAAGATTAAGGCATCTTATGAAAAAACAAGAGGCAAAATAGAAGAGGGACTTAAAAAAATCATTGCAGATTGTTCAGAAGCAAAGTTGGCATTTGAGGATTCATATAAAAAAAGACCAGATGATCCAAAGCTTTGGAAAGCGATTTTTTCTATCTACAGAAACTTAGGTGAAGAATGCACTAAAGATCCCATTTTTAATGAGGTTGCTGTAAAGCTATTTGATCAGGATTCAGTAGCTATTTATGCAATAGTAGTTGCATTGAATGCTTCAGATGCATCTACGGCTAAAAAATATTTTGATTTAGCTATAGAGAGCGAGGAGGATGTGGAAAAAAAGGCAAGCTATGCAATGAAATATGCAAAGTTTGCTAAGGATAAACTAGGTAGTTTGTCTGTGGCTCGAAGTTATGCTCTTAAAGCAGCATCAATAAGAACGGATTGGGGAGAGCCATATTTGTTTGTAGGCGACCTATATGCTGGAAGTGGTAAGGCTTGTGGCCCAGGAACTGGTTTTCAAAGTCAGGTGGTTGTATGGCCAGCATTAGATATGTGGAATAAGGCTAAAAGTGTGGATCCTGAATGTTCTGGTCGCGCCAACAAGAAAATACAGTCATACAATGGCTTTATGCCATCAAAACAAGACTGTTTTATGAATGGGATTACTCAAGAAGGGCAATCATTTAAAGTTGATTGTTGGATTAATACAACAACAACTGTTCGTTTTGCAAAATAAGCTTTGTTAGTTAGAGCCTTTATCATATTTCTCTCCTTCGGGCTATTTTATTCTTGTAGTGCAAAAAAGTCAGATTTGAAATATGTTAAATCAAATCTTGACCCAAAGCTTGAGACAGGCATTGGTGTAGAAATACTGTATAGTGAAAAAGGCAAGGTGCAAGTTCAAATAAATGCTTCTAAGGTTTTGCGCTATTCTGATGATAAGGCACCATATACAGAAATGCCTGAGGGTTTGAATATTATTTTTTACAATGACTATGGTCAAGCGGTAAATTTTTTGAAAGGGGATTATGGTAAAAATGAGGAGTCAAAAGAGTTGATGTATGCTCAAGGCAATGTTTGTTTGAGTAATATAAAAGATGAGTTCCTTTACGCAGAGGAATTGTATTGGAATCAAAAGACAAAAAAGGTATACTCAGAAAAATTTGTAAAAATTGAAACTCCAGATGAGGTTATATATGGAGAAGGCTTTGAGTCGGATGAAGAGTTTACAAGTTATGTTATAAAGAAAATCAAAGGCTCTGTATCGACAGATAAGCTCAAATCAAAAGATTTGGAAAAAAAATGATATCATTGTTTTAGAGAATACTTCATGGAAGACTTAGGTCAATTAATTTACATAACTGTTGCATTAGCCTTATCAGCTTTTTTTTCTGGTATGGAGACGGCTTTTGTTTCTTCAAATAAATTGCGTTTAGAATTGATTTCTAAAAATCGTCCTTGGATAGGTAAAATGCTTAGTGTGCATGTTGAGAAACCAGAGCGATTTATCACAACTGCTTTAGTAGGAAATAACATTACTTTAGTGGTCTTTGGTATACTGATGGCAGGTTTTATAGAGCCAAGGCTATCTAATTATTTTCAGATGGAATCGTCAAGTGGTAAACTATTGACACAGACCATAATTACAACACTTGTAGTTTTGGTTTTTGGTGAGTTCATACCAAAAGTCATGTTTAGGTTAAAGTCTGTATTACTGCTAATGGTTTTTATTCCCATATTTCAATTGTTTTATTTGCTTCTCTTTCCTATAGTGTGGGTTTTTATGTATTTGTCAAAGAATATATTATTTCACATATTGAAAGTTAAAAGTGCAGGTAGCGAAGGTCTGTTTAATAGAAATGATCTGCAGTATTTTATAAAAGAAACAGACCAAACTCATTTTGCGGAAGAAGCGAACATTGATCCAAAGCTTTTAGAGAATGCGATGGAGCTTAAGGAGGTTAAAGCGCGTGAATGTATGGTCCCTAGAACAGAAATTTGTGCGATAAATGTAGATGCCTCTATTGAAGAGCTAAAGGACTTGTTTATTGCAGAAGGTTATTCAAGAATTATAGTATACAAAGAGGATCTAGATAATATCGTTGGCTATGCCCATCACTTTGAAATGTTGAATAATCCAAAGAATATTCGATCAGTACTTATTCCACTAACTTTGGTGCCTGAGTCTATGAGCGCAAGTGATCTCCTAGATGTTTTTACTAAAAAACACCTAAATATAGCCTATGTCGTAGACGAGTTTGGTGGGACTTCGGGAATAGTAACCTTAGAAGATGTAATGGAAGAGATCTTTGGCGAGATAAAAGATGAGCACGATGAAGATGAATTATTAGAAAAGAAAATTTCAGAAACAGAATATCTTCTATCTGCTCGATTAGAAATAGATTATCTCAATGATAAATATGAATTAAGTCTTCCAGAGGGTGACTTTGAGACTTTGTCGGGCTTAGTTCTTGATGTTGCTGAGAATATTCCAAAGCGCGGATATAAAATGGAGTTTGAGGGATTTAAAATCACCATTTTAGAGTCAAAAAACAATCGAGTTGAAAAAATAAAACTCAATGTAATCACAAGCAATCAAGAAGGTGGAAGTAGTGCTTTGTAATTGCTGTGAATAATCTTAAATTCGTAGGCTTAAAAATTAACTAAATGGGTGTTATAGGAATACTTAGAAAGCGTGCAGGCCTTATGATTATAGTTGTTGGCGTTGCATTATTTAGCTTTATTTTAACGGATTTACTTGGACAGGCTAGTAAGATTGTTGGGAGTGGGGAAAATGTTGTAGGAAAGATTAATGACAATGAAATATTGTATGGTGAATACGATAATAAAGTTAAAGAACGAATAAATGACTATAAAAGTCAAAGTCAAAAGGCGTCGATAAGTGATCGTGAGCAGTTTCAAATTAAGGAAGCTGTATGGCAAGAAATGATTAAGCAAAAAATGGATTCCTTAGAATTGGGAAAATTAGGCTTAGAGGTGAGTGATCAGGAGTGGGTGGCTATGCATAGTGGTGATAATGTACATCCATTAATTAAGCAGCAATTTACGGACCCGGCAACAGGTGATTATCAAAAACAATTATCTAACTTTCTAATGAATGTGGATGAAGACCCAGAAGCCAAGAGGCGATGGGGTCAGTTCAAGGCTTATCTAGTTCAGCAAAAAATAGATGAGCGTTACCAAAGTCTTTTTAAAAAAAGTGTTTATGTTCCTACATGGGAAGCCATGGAGCATCAAAAAAATGTTGATGGAAAGTCTGATGTTTCTTATGTTCTTATGCCGTACTCTGATTTAAATGAAGATATAGAAATTGCGGATGCTGAAATAGAGACATATTTTCAAGGGAATAAAGAGAAGTATAAAAGCAAGGATGAGCTTCGTCGTATAGAGTATGTTCAGTTTAAAGTTTACCCATCCAATATTGACAGTTCAGAAGCTAAGGAAGAAATACTTGCACACAAGGCTAGATTTATGAGTAGTGAAGATGATTCACTATATCTTACTTTAAATTCAGAAGTCCCTTATTCAAAAACATATTTAATAGAAAGTGAGATAAATTCAATACGTAAAGATTCCATAATGTCACTAGAGCCTGGAAGTTTTATAGGGCCATTTATTGAAAATGGACAGTATAGTGTTGTTAAAGTTTTGGATAAAAAATTAATTCCAGATAGTGTTAAGGCTAGGCATATTTTATTTGAAGTTAAAAGTCAGGAAGAGTACAATACGGCACTGCTTCAGATAGATAGTGTAAAAGAAGCATTAAAAGGTGGAGAAAGTTTTGAGTCTTTAGCTAAGCGCTATTCAAAAGATCCTGGAAGTAAAGATAAAGGTGGAGATTTAGGCTGGGTTAAGCCTAGAACAATGGTTCCTTCAGTGCATAATGCGCTTTTCTATACAGGTGATAAGGGTGATTATCAAACAGTACTAAGTAATTTTGGTCTTCATTTAATAGATGTTCAAAATTATCGACCATCCAGTTTAGGTATCAATTATGGAATTGTTTCAACAAGTATATCTGCTGGAGAGCAAACTATAGACAGTGTTTTTAATATTGCAAACAACTTTTTGTATGGTGTGATGAGCGTAGAAGGCGAAAAAGGAGTAAATCAAATGGATGGCTATATTGAAAAAAATGAAGGCTTTAATAAACGAACTCCAGACGCTTTTAATTCAAGGACGTTTGAAATTCCAGGCATAGGAGAAGCTAATCAGCTTGTTAAATGGGCGTTTAATGCAAAATTAGGCGATGTTGATATACAGAATCTTAACAATGCTGACAATTATATTGTTTTAGCCTTAGCAGAAGTTCGGGAAGCAGAGTCATTGCCAGAAGAAGCCGTAATTCAAATTGAAAATGCCTTAATGAAAGAAAAGCAGAGCGCATTGTTAATGGATAAGTACTCTGATGCTTTGAGTAAATCAAGTTTAGAAGAAATAGCTTCAGCCTCTAATCATCAGTTGCTTAAGGTTTCTGGCGTGTCTTTTAGTAATGCGTATAACCCTGGGGTTGGAAGAGATCTTGCGTTTACAGGTCAGGTTGCAGGATTAAAAGAGGGTCAAACCTCAAAAGCTTTTAAGGGGGATAAAGGAGTTTATGTAGTTCGAGTAGACAAACGAAACTTGGAGGAAAAAGAGGATTATAGTGTGAGCGCTAATGCTCTTAAACTGTTAAAAGAAAGAAGCCTTACTAATAGAGTCCAACAGGCTTTGATCGATAAGGCTGCAGCGGAAGATTTTCGTTATAAATTAAAGCAATGAATGCTTTAGTTAACAAGGTTGAGCAAAGTGGCATTCTTGTTATTGATTTGGCAGAACTAATACCTGCCCCAAAGTATATTAGGCTAGATTTAGGTGATTTTTTAGATGGAGGAGTGGTCTTAAGAGAAAGGGCTTTCAGGCTTGCTCTTAAATCTTTGGCTTGGGAAGAATACAATGGGCATAGTGTGTTGCTTTGCTATCCCAAAGAAGCAATAATTCCTAGATGGGCATTTATGCTAGTAATGTCTTATCTAAATCCTCATGCTAAAAATGTGGTTGTTGGAACAGACCGAGACATGCATCGATATTGGACTGAAAAAGTGATTTCGGAAGTAGACCTGTTGAGCTACAGGAACAAAAGAGTTATTCTAAAGGGGTGTACTGCTCCACATATAGAAGAGAATGCATATGCTTTGATGAGTAATCGCTTAATTGGAATTGTGCAGAGCCTAATGTACGGAGAGCCTTGCTCAAGTGTGCCTGTATACAAAAGGAAAGCAGCCTCGGCTTAAGGGAATCCTTTCATTTTGTCTTAAATTTATAAAAAGTCACATCAGTTATGCGACTAAGCTTAGTGGTCTGTTTATTGTTAGTAATAAATGTAATTAAAGCGCAAGAGCTTTTAGTTAAAGGTCAAGTTATAGATGAGCTTAGTAGGGAGCCAATACCCTTTGCTAATGTTTATATAAAGAATACAACTAAAGGTGTAAGTGCAAACATAGACGGGTTCTTTAAAATTGCCGTAGAAAGCTTTAGGGACACTTTAGTAGGCTCTTCTGTAGGTCATAAATTAGGCTATTTGCCATTAAGGCCAGGAATCAAATTAGGTTATTTGATTAAAATGCAACCTTCAGAGGTTGCTCTAAAAGAAATAGTGGTAAAGCCAGGTGAGAACCCTGCGCATGTGTTTCTTAGGCAAATTTGGGATAAAAAGGATCAATATAATTTAGAAAAAATCCCTCTGTGGCAGGCAGAATTATATAATAAAGTCGAAATAGACCTAGAGAATATTGATGCTTCCAAAGGCAATCGACTAGGAGCCTTTTCATTTATTTTAGAAAACTTAGATACTACTAGTGATGAAGTGCCCTTTTTGCCAATTTTTTTAACAGAAAGTCTGTCAGATTATTATTATCAGTCTGCTCCTAAAAAGGAAAAAGAGTTTATAAGGGCAAGTAGGTTGTCTGGTGTCAAGGATAAAAATATTACAAAGTTTTTAGGAGGAATGTATCAAAAGGTCAATTTAATGGATAACTGGGTTGAGGTTCTCGATGTGTCCTTCGTTAGCCCTTTTTCTAGTAATGGCTTGATGTACTACAAGTATTATTTGACAGATAGTGTTTTTACCGATGGCGAATGGTTGTATCAGATTAGTTTTCAAGAAAAGCGGCGACAAGAAAATACATTTGTAGGTCACTTTTGGATTGATAGGTCAAGGTTTTTTATTCGAGAATTAAATATGCGTCTATCTAAGGGGGTTAATATAAACTTTGTTGATCGCTTGTCAATACGTCAGTCTTATCAAAATATAGGAGACAGTATCTGTTTTTTAAGTAATGATCGCCTTATGGTTGACTTTAAAAGCAGCAATAAAGGGGCAGGCATTATAGGGCGCAGAACAATTTCTTATAAAGATGTGACACTCAATGATTCTTCTACTCAAAAATACTTATCAAAAGATGAGGGTGTAATGGTTGCTTTTGAAGCCTATAGTATGGGAGAGGATTTTTGGGAGACTAATCGACATGAAAAATTAAGTAAAAATGAAGCAGGCATATATTCAATGGTTGATAGCCTTAAGAATATGCCTCAGTTTAACACGCTTATTGACATTATAACTACTGTAGTTACTGGTTATCAATCTTTTGGACCTTTAGACTTTGGTCCATATTTCTCTTTGTTGAGTTCTGATCAAATAGAGGGTAATCGAATGCGTATTGGGTGCAGGACAAACAAGAAGTTTCATCCTAGATTGCGGCTTAATGCTTATGCGGCATATGGATTTTTAGATAACTTATGGAAATATGGAGGTGGTTTTTCATATTTGATTTCAAATAAAAATTGGCAAAAAATAAGTTTTAACTATAAGACTGATTTTATGCTTGAAGGCACTTATGCTGATGAAATGGATCAAGACAATTTGTTTGCCTTTGCTTTAAGGAAAGATGTGTTTCAGAAATTGTTATACATTGAAGAGTGGAGAATGGATTATAGTATAGATTGGTTTAGAGGTTTTAGTACTAATCTATATTTAGTTCAAGAGAAAATTAATCCTTTTTTTGAATTTAATTATTTCAAAGAAGAAGCGCTTTTACATAATATAAATAATGTTAGCTTAGGTGTCCGTTTTAGGTGGAATCATAAGGAAGAGACCATAGAAGGCAACTATGATAAGTTGAGCTTAGGCTCACCTTACCCTATTCTAACTATTGATGTAGAAAAAGGGTTGAGTGCGCCAAGCATGGGGGATTTTGACTTTCATAAGATTTCATTTAAAGTAAAAGATAATATACTTATCAACCCTTTAGGGAGGTTTTATTATGATATAAGTGCAGGTGCTGCCTTTGGAGATGTTCCCTACCTTTTGCAATACAATCCTAAAGCAAATAACACTTACTATTATACTTGGCGCGCATTTAATAATATGTTGCCTTTTGAGTTTGCTTTTAAAGACTATTTAGAGATTCAGCTATACCACCATTTTAGAGGGTTTTTGCTTAACAAAGTACCTTTAGTAAGACATTTAAAATGGCGGTCTGTGTTATGTGCTAAGGCCATTGCTGGTACTGGCTCAGAAGACATTGATCAGGTTTTGCGTCCAATATCATGGGATAAGCCGTACGTTGAGCTTGGTGCTGGCTTAGAAAATATATTTAAAATTATTCGTGTTGATGCTGTGTGGAGAGTTAATCACAATGAGCAGCGGTTTGATCAAGACTTTGTTGAAAGATTTGCCATTTATACAAGCTTGCAATTGCAGTTTTAATGATAGGTTACCTGATCAAGCTAAAGTTGCCTTTTAATAGTATGCTTTCGTCTTCGTAAGAGCCGCTCAAAACATAAATGTAAGTTCCAATTGGTTGCTCAACCCCATTTAGTCTACCGTTCCAATGTTGTTGAATGTCGCTACTTTCAAAAACACTTTTCCCCCACCTATCATATATTGAAAGTTTAAAATCTTTGATAGGCAAACCAAAAGCACCATAAAAGTCATTTTGTCCATCGCCATTAGGTGAAAATGCATTAGGCATTGCCACGGCACTTTCAAGAATAGTGATGAAGATAGAGTCGCTATTTGTGCATCCATTTTGAGTTTCTACAATAAGTTTATAACCAATACTTTCTTGTGGGGTCGAAATAGGGTTTGATATATTTGGATCAGATAACCAAAGGTCAGGGCTCCAAATATATTGATCTCCTAAGGTTCCTTGAAGTGATAAGCTATATCCGAAAACAATAGTGGTGTCATTGCCCGCATTTGCAATTGGATTTGGAAAAAGATTAATTCGAATAGAGTCTTTATTTGTACAGCCAAATGCATTTGTTACAGTCAAGTAAAAGATCAAAACTGTATCGTTGTTGTTTTGATATTGAAAATTTGGCTGAGCAATATTATCTGAGCTTAAGCCAGTGTTTGGGCTCCAAATATAGCTGTGGCTAGATAATGCAGTGCTGCCAATAATTTTCATACTGTCATCACAGATATTAAA
>CAJXBJ010000078.1 GCA_913050195.1 uncultured Saprospirales bacterium | reverse complement strand
AATCTGCTACGGCATGGGATTTAGATAAGCCAAAAGTTATGCATTTAATGTATTCAGCTCAATTGTCATACCATATTGGTGAACTTGTAGATTTGGGTATTCCCAAGTTTAACCCTGATAAATTTGATCCTTTTGTGTCAGTGGGTATTGGCTCAAATACTATAATGGGAAAAGTTGAAAACCCAGAAGTGCATACGACATACGCATCTGCTATGCGTTTAAATTATGGTATAGGTCTACGTTATGTCTATAGTCCTGACTTAAGTATTTTTATTCAAGGCGGCGTAAGTGATTATGGTTTAATACACTTTGGGGTAGATTTCAAAGTGTCTGATTATCGTTTTTAAATTGTTGTTTACGACAATTGCTTTAATTGTTTGATTTCTTGCTTGCTTAGATAGCGCCAATGACCTCTAGGAAGATCCTTTTTTGTTAAATGAGCGTAAATAACACGGTCTAACTTTTCTACTTTATAACCTAAATGTTCAAAAATTCGTCGTACAATACGGTTTCTGCCACTGTGTATAGCAATCCCTACATTATTTGCTGACTCATTTTCAACATATGAAATTTCATCAGCTTTTATTTGACCATCCTCAAGTGTAATGCCCTCCTTTACTGAATTAAGATGAGACTCTTTAAGTTTTTTATCTAACACCACATGGTATAGCTTATTAACCTCAAATTTTGGGTGTGAAAGACATTGGGCAAGCTCGCCATCATTGGTTAGTAATAAAAGGCCTGTCGTTTTTCTATCTAGTCTTCCAACTGGATAGACTCTTTTTGGCACCTTTTTTAGTAAGTCCATAACTGTTCGACGTCCACGCTCATCTTTAAGGGTACAAATAAAGTCTTTTGGCTTATTAAGAAGCACATAAAGTTTTTTTTCGATGTATATACGCTTTCCTCCAAACTCTACTTTATCATCTTCCAAGATCTTAGTCCCAACCTCTTTAATGATTTTATTATTGACGCGTACTTTTCCAAGAGCAATTAGCTTATCTGCCTCTCGTCTTGAACAAATGCCAGCTTGAGATAAAAATTTATTTAGTCGTATTTTATTTTCCAAGCCTATTTAATGTTTTTAAGATTCTTTTGTGCCTTTTGTAATTCAAATTCTTTTTTGCTCAACGCATCCCTTTTTTCCGATTGTTCTTTTTGGTTTTTACCAATATCCTCTCTTGCTTTTTCAATTTGCTGACTCCATCGCTCAATGTTTTTTTCAAGTTTATCTAGGCTGCTCTTTAGATAATCTAACTCGTCAGATGTTTTTTTATAGCTTTTATCCGCTTCTTTAACTTTTATCTCAAGTGCTGTTTTAGCCGTTTCTAAAGCAAAGTTATAACAAAAGCGCTCAGCTGATTTATAAGGGTCGGAATGCATGTAAGAAGATAAATAAGATTCTCCCATGTCAAAGAAAATATTAAACTGTGAGCCATTTAAAGCATTTTTGCAATTAACATAGATGTTTACTGTGTTATCACTAATATTATACATTGAAATTCCCATGGCGACAAGGTCATCTTTGACTTTAGTTGTCTTTCCTTTCATCTCTTTAACCTTCTTTTTCCATGCTTTTTCTAGCATTTTTATTTCAGCTGCAGGTATAAATACAGAAAGTCCATTCTGAACCCCTTGGCTCATTTTCATATTCTTTTCTTCTATTTCAATTTTGCTTTGTGCTAGTATTAAGCCTGTTGATTGTAGAGCAAAAACTACGATTAATAAGTATCTCATTTTTTTATTTTTTTAATGCGCTTCTAGCCAATTGGCGCCAACACCCATTTCGACTAAAAGAGGGACTTTTGTTTTGATAGCTTCAATCATTTTCGTTTGAACAATATGCTTTAAGTCATCCAATTCTTTTACGTAAGCATCAAAAATAAGTTCGTCATGAACTTGTAGAATCATTTTGGATTTCAATGATTCGCTTTCAAGAGATTCTTGTATATTAATCATTGCAATTTTTATTAAATCAGCAGCAGAGCCTTGTATAGGTGCGTTAATGGCATTGCGTTCTGCAAATGAACGCACAGTAGCATTTGCTGATTGTATATCCTTTAAATAACGCTTTCTGCCCATTATTGTTTCTACATATAAATGTTCTTTTGCAAAGGCAATGGATTGATCCATGTAGGTTTTTATTCCAGGGTATTTTTCAAAGTAGTTGTCTATAAGGGCTTTTGCTTCAGTACGTTTAATGTCTAAGCGTTGTCCAAGACCAAAAGGGGAAATGCCGTAAATGATTCCAAAGTTGACCATCTTTGCCTTACGGCGCATTTCACTATCTACCTTGTCAATAGATACATCATAAACTCTTGCAGCAGTAGCACTGTGAATATCAAGTCCAGCCATGAAATCTTCCATCATAGCATTGTCTTTACTTACTTCTGCAATTAGTCTTAATTCTATTTGAGAATAATCCGCAGCCAATAAAACATAATCCTTGTTTTTTGGCACAAATGCTTTACGTACCTCTCGGCCACGTTCTGTTCGGATTGGAATATTTTGAAGGTTCGGGTTAGTTGAGCTCAAACGTCCTGTAGCAGTAACTGTTTGGTTGAAGCTAGAATGTACCCTTTGAGTTTTTGTATTAACAAGCCTTGGGAGAGCATCAACATATGTTGATCGTAGTTTTTGAAGTTGACGATAGTTCAAGATTTGCTCAATGATTGGATGTGAGTTTTTTATTTTTCTAAGGCTTTCTTCATTAGTGGAGTATTGTCCTGTTTTGGTTTTTTTGCCTTTGTATTCAATCCCCATTTTATTGAATAGTATATCTCCTAACTGTTTAGGGGAGGCAATGTTGAATTGAACCCCTGCATCATTATAAATAGAGCGTTCAATATCTTCGACTTCTTTACCTAATTGAATGGAGTAATTAGCAAGAGCTTTTTCATCAATTGCTACTCCCTCATATTCCATTTTTGAAAGTACTCTTAGTAAAGGGACTTCTACATTGTAAAATAGCTTTTCAACTTTTCTTTCTTTCAAAAGTGGTTTAAATACATCTCTTAATTGAAGGGCAATGTCCGCATCTTCTGCTGCATAATTTAGTATTTTTTCCAACGGCACATCTTTCATGCTGAGTTGGTTTTTCCCTTTTTTGCCAATTAAGCTTTCAATAGGAATAGGACTGTAGTTTAAATAAATCTCTGATAAAATGTTCAGCCCATGTCGGCTTTCTGGTTCAATTAAATAATGGGCTAGCATAGTATCAAATAAAGGTCCCTTTACTTCAATCCCATAGTTTAAAAGCATTTGAATATCAAATTTTAAATTATGGCCTATTTTTTCGATTTTATTATTTTCAAAAATAGGTTTTAGCCTATTGAGTCTTAGATCCTGGTTTTCTGTTGAAAAGGGCACATAATAGGCTTCTCCAGCTTTTATTGAAAAAGACAGGCCAATTATTTCAGAATTATGTATTTCTAGACCCGTTGTTTCAGAATCAAAACAAATAGAATTTGCTTTTGTTAGCTTATCAATAAGCTTATTTAAATCCTCCTCATTGTTGATCAATGAATATTTGAGTTGTTTGTCATCTATGCTGTGAGAAGACACATTAGTCTCAATTTCTTTAGGCTCAGGATCAATTAAAATAGGTGTTCCAAAAAGCGAAATCTGATCTCCTGATTGCACTTTTTGTGCTGGGATTATTTGAAAATCTTCGCCTAGAATACGTTTGCCCAATGTTCGAAACTCAAGCTCAGTGAAGATTTGAGTTAAGGCTTCTTTATTCCAATCTTTAAGAGCGAGCTCTTTTTGTTCAAAAGGTAAGGGTACATCTAGTATTATAGTTGTCAGACCTTTGCAAACTAAAGCAAGCTTTTTATTAGATTCTACTTTTTCTCTTAGTTTGCCTTTAAGCTCATGAGCATGGTCTAAGGTGTTTTCTAAGGTGCCATAAGTTTGTATAAGCTTTATTGCAGTCTTTTCACCAACGCCGGGAATACCAGGGATATTATCTACGCTATCGCCCATCATTGCTAGTATATCTATAACCTGAATAGGGTCCTTGATAGACCATTTTGCTTTAATTTCTTCTACTCCTAATACATCAAAGCCTGGCCCCTTGTAGGCCGGTTTATACAAAAAGATATTTTCGCTAACCAATTGCCCAAAATCCTTATCTGGTGTTGCCATATATACTTCAAGTGAAGCCTTTTCAGCTTTTTTTGCAAAGGTTCCTATTATATCATCAGCCTCATAGCCATCACACTCTAGAACAGGAATATTAAAAGCCCTCAGAAGGTCTTTTATTATAGGTATAGCTGATCTAATATCTTCCGGAGTTTCCTGTCGATTTGCTTTATATTCTACAAACTCTAAATGCCTAGTTGTTGGCGCAGATGTATCAAAAGCTACACCTAGATATTTCGGGTTTTCTTTCCTTATAATGTCAAAAAGTGTAGTTGTAAATCCATATACTGATGATGTGTTCATGCCTTTAGAATTAACCCTCGGGTTACGACTAAATGCAAAATAGGCTCTGTAAATCATTGCCATAGCATCTATTAGAAATAGTTTTTCTTTAGCCATTATGTGCTTTTAATTCATTGGAGGGGTCCCAGAAAACTTGCTTAAAGTTAAGGATTTTATCGTCTTTAATTTTAATGCCTTCATTCTCTAGTAATTGCTGCATTAGGTTTGGGCTACTAAATTGGGCTTTTCCACTTAATAATCCTACTCTATTAACTACTCTATGTGCTGGTATTTGCGGTGTGATATTATGAGAGGCGTTCATTGCCCATCCTACCATACGAGCTCCTCTGCTAGTGCCTAAAAAATGTGCAATAGCACCGTAGGTGCTTACTCTACCAAAGGGTATTTGATAAACGACTTCATATACTTTTTGAAAAAAGGAAGTATTGACTTTGCCCATATAAACCAAGTTTGTAACTTTAAATTATGGATTTGATAACAAAGGTCAAAGTGAGCGGTGTAAATGCTTTAACAGATGCTCGTTTTTTTTCAGGAGCAGGTGCAACTTATATCGGTTTTTGCTTTGACGAGAATAGCCCTCGCTTTATTCCAAGCGAAAAGGTCTATATGATTAAAGAATGGTTAGTAGGGCCATCTTTTGTTGGTGAATTTACAGTTCAATCTAATCCTGATGGGATTAATTTAATTGCTGATAAGGCTGGTCTAGACTATGTGCAATTAAGTGAGAATTTTTCACCGGCTCTTAATAATGAAATTAACCGTCCAATATTTCAGGAAATAGTCATTGAAGGAGTTTCTGAGTTGAATAATTTGCAAAGTCGTATTGAGGAGAGACAAGAGAATGTAGAAGTATTTATACTTAATTTCTTGGAAGACTTCCCCCTTAAGGATTTCGAAGGCGTAGATTCTAATAATCTTAATTTAATCTGGGGCTTAACACAGAGATACAAAGTTATTATAGACACTAAGATAAATAAGGAAAATGTGCTTGATATACTACAGTTTACTAGGGCTTATGGTATAAATATTCCCGCAGGTAATGAAATTAAGACTGGTGTGCAATCCTTTGATGACAGTGCAGATTTATTAGAAGTTTTGGAAAAAGAGTCTGATTAATCTACGAATTGAAACCGAACATAGTGTATGTTTCTGCCATCCCTAAGGTGCATGCGCTCATAATAAGTTTGAATGTCGAGTAAGGGCTCTAGAGTTGCTTCTGCATAAATATTTCTTGAAGCATTTTGAATTATAGTTTTGTCTTTAGCAATACTTTCCAATGTGAATTCAAAAAGAGGGGCTGAGTCCGTTTTTAAGTGGACTACTCCAGATTCTGGTAAAAGTGCTCGATACATTTTTAAGAAGCGTTCTGAAGTAAGTCTTTTTTTTGCCTTCGAGTCTTTAAGATAAGGGTCAGGGAAAGTAATCCAGATTTCTTGAATTTCTTCTGTCTCAAAATAATTTATAAGGTCTTCAATATAAGCTCTTAAAAATGCTACATTGTCTTGTTTTTCTTGAATTGCTTTGTTTGCCCCTACCCAGATTCTTGCTCCTTTAATATCTACCCCTATATAGTTCTTGTCAGGGAACCGTTCTGCCATAGCTAGGCTGTAATCTCCTTTGCCACAAGCCAACTCAAGAATTATAGGGTTATTGTTTTTAAATACTTTATTGTTCCAATTCCCTTTAATGTCTTCTGGAAACTCTAATACATTTTTGAAGATTTTTAAGTCTTCAAACTTTTGAAGTTTGTTTTTTTTCCCCATACTAACGGAATCGATTCATTGACTTAATCAAGTTCTCATCATCCTTAATTCCTTTTATAGCTAATATTTGACTAATTACACCGATAATAGGAAGGGTAGAGCCAAGCTGTATTTTTGCTAGTGCGCTACTTATTTCAAAGTTCAAAGGATCTTCGTGTACATAAAAATGGAAAACGCCTAACATTATTAGCAAAAGAAAAAGGGAATAATAATTTAATTTAAGCTGCTTTCGACGGCTTTTATAAAGCGATAAATTATATGCTTGAGTCGCAATAATGGTCATACACAAAAGCATTAATGGTAGGTGGTCCATAATATAGAGCTCTTGTTCAAAATCTATTTTTCCAACAGGGACAAATAGGGTCGTGATCATTAAAATGGCAGTAATTGCCATGAATATACTCTGTTTACGTTGAAGCATGTATTGTGATTTCCTGCAAATATAGAATATTTAAAGGTTTTCTGAGCTTCGACAAATCCCGTATCTTTAAGGCCCAAAATGAAAAGCAAAATGAAAAAAGTATATGTCATAGATGCAGTAAGAACGCCTATAGGAAGATATGGTGGTGGTTTAAGTAGTGTTAGGCCAGATGATTTGCTTGCTATTTCAATTAAAGCCTTAATGGAAAGGAACCCTGAAATTAATGGTGATATGGTGGAAGATGTTATTGCTGGTGCTGCAAATCAGGCTGGAGAAGATAATCGCAATGTTGCTCGGATGTCTTTACTTTTGGCTGGTCTTCCAAGAGAGGTTGGAGGGGTTACTGTAAATAGGCTTTGTGCCTCAGGTTTGCAAGCTATTATGGATGCAACTAGGGCCATAAAATGTGGTGATGGTGATGTTTATATAGCGGGAGGAGTTGAAAGTATGTCTAGAGCTCCTTTTGTTGTTGCTAAATCAACAAAAGCCTTTAATCGTATACCTGAGATGTATGACACAACTATAGGTTGGCGTTTTGTAAACAAGGCACTTTCTGCGTTGCACCATCCTTTTGGAATGGGGGAAACAGCAGAGAATGTAGTGGATAATTGGGAAATTAGTAGAGAGGCTCAGGATGATTTTGCTTATGCTAGTCAACAAAAATATCATCAAGCACATGAGCGAAATCGATTTGCAGAAGAATTGGTTCCAGTATCTATTCCTCAAAGAAAAGGTAATCCAATAATTATAGAAAAAGATGAGCATCCACGTCCAGAGACTCCAAGAGAGAAGCTAGGTCAATTAAAACCCGCCTTTAAGCAAGATGGTAGTGTGACTGCAGGAAATTCTTCAGGAATCAATGATGGGTCTTCAGCCTTGTTGATTGTCTCCGAGGATGTTGTTAAAAAGCTCGGATTGAGTCCGATGGCAGAAGTTTGCTCTATGGCAGTTGCCGGTGTAGATCCGGCTACAATGGGGATAGGTCCTGTTCCTGCCACTAGAAAAGCCTTAAGAAGAGCTGGTTTAGATAGTAGTGATTTAGGTTTGATTGAGCTTAATGAGGCCTTTGCATCTCAGTCTATAGCTTGTATGCAAGAGTTAGAGTTAAACCCTGATATTGTTAATGTTAATGGGGGCGCAATTGCCTTAGGTCATCCTTTGGGATGTTCAGGAGCGCGTATAGCTACAACCTTATTGCATGAAATGCAAAAAAGGGAAGATGTTAAGTTTGGTTTGGCATCCATGTGTATTGGTGTTGGACAAGGGGCGGCCATTATATTTGAAAAAGTATAATAATGAATCGTTATTTGGCTTTTGTTAGTTATGTTGGGACTGCTTATTGTGGTTTTCAGATTCAAACCAAAGAGCTTACGGTACAGGCATGTTTAGATGACGCACTTAGTACTGTTTTAAGACAGCCAATAAAAATAAAGGCTTCAAGTCGAACTGATACAGGCGTTCATGCACATTCCAATGCATTTCATTTTGATTGTCTGTTAGAGCTGGATGAAATGCATTTGAAGCGTTTAAATGGTTATTTGCCTCAAGATTTGTGTGTTTTGAGTTTTCAAAAGGTGAAGTCAGACTTTCATTCTAGATTTGATGCTTTAGAAAGAGAATATATATATCTCATGCATTATGGCAAGAAGCCTTTTTTAGAGCTAAGGTCTTGGCAATATTTTGGAGGTGAATTTGATTTAAATAAAGCCAATCAGGCACTTAAAGCTCTTTTGACTTATCAAGACTTTGCAGCTTTTTCAAAGAGTAATACTCAGGTCAAAACTACGCTTTGTGATATTAAAGAAGCCTTATGGTTCGATGAGGGAGATGGCTGCTTTAAATTTAAAATTTGTGCAAATCGCTTCCTTAGGGGTATGGTTCGAGCAATTGTTGCAACTAGCATAAATGTAGGAGTTGGAAAATTAAGTCTAAATGACTTTGAGTCTATTATTGCAAGTAAGGAGTCTGCTAAGGCGGATTTTTCTGCGCCGGCTTATGGTCTATATTTAAATTCGGTAAAATATGTATTAGCATGAGTATGGGGAAGAGGAATGCTCGATATGAAAAAGCTGAAGGCAAGGCTTTGGGTTGGCCTCTTTTCAAGCGTATGTTTGGATTGCTTGGTAAGTATAAAAAAGTATTTTATGTTTCTTCGTTTTTGGCCTGCTGTCTAGCTTTCTTGTCTCCCTTAAGGCCATTTTTAATTCAAAAAGCCATTGATGATTATATTTTCAATTTAGATGGTGGCGGCCTTTTGATAATTTGTCTTTTGATAGTTTCCTTATTAATTATTGAGTCTGCTGGGCGCTATGGTTTTATCTATTTAACAAATTGGATGGGGCAAAATGTAGTAAAAGATCTTCGTGTTCGCCTATTTAATCATGTACTGTCCTTAAAGCTGCGATTTTATGATAAGAATCCAATTGGGGCTTTAACTACAAGAGTGGTGAATGATTTAGAAGCTATAAATAATGTTTTTTCTCAGGGTATTGTGATGATAATAGCAGATGTTCTTACAATTTTATTGGTCTTGGGAATAATGAGTTATTACGATGTTAAATTGGCACTAGTGACGCTTTTACCAATCCCAATCATGATTTTTTGCACCTATGTTTTTCAGAAAAATGTGCGAAAAGCCTCTGAGAAAGTTCGTGTCCAAGTAGCAAATATGAATACCCTTTTACAGGAATATGTTAGTGGGATGGCTTTGATTAAGATATTCTCTAGAGAGGAAAAAGCAGTGCAAGATTTTGATGCGATAAATCAAAAACATCGAGACGCTAATATTCAAACAGTTTGGTATTATGCTGTTTTTTTTCCCGTTGTAGAGTTGCTATTAGCTTGTTCTATCGGGGCCATGATTTGGTGGGGTGGTGAACGTATTTTATCTTTTGATTTACAACTTGGGC
>CAJXBJ010000077.1 GCA_913050195.1 uncultured Saprospirales bacterium | reverse complement strand
TCCTTGGGGAAGGCTGTTGCTGAATCTTTAGGGCGAGAGTTTGTTCGTATGTCATTGGGTGGACTGCATGATGAATCAGAAATTAGAGGACATCGCAAAACATACATAGGGGCTATGCCGGGGCGTATTATTCAGTCATTAAAAAAGGCTGGTTCATCAAATCCTGTGTTTATTTTAGACGAGATTGATAAGGTAGGTAAAGATTTCAGAGGTGACCCATCTTCAGCATTATTGGAAGTTTTGGACCCAGAGCAAAACAATGCATTTTATGACAATTATTTAGAGAATGAATATGATCTTTCTAAGATTATGTTTATTGCAACTGCTAATGGACTACAAGCTATTCAACCAGCATTAAGAGACCGAATGGAAATCATAGATATCAGTGGTTATACAGTAGAAGAAAAGCTTGAAATAGTTCAAAAGCATCAGTTGCCAAAACTTAGAAACGAGCACGGACTGAAATCAAAAGATGTCAAGTTAACAAAGAAAGCTATTGAGCATATAATTGAACATTACACAAAAGAATCTGGTGTTCGTTCATTAGAAAAACAATTAGCAAAGGTGATGCGCCATATAGCTAAAAAAGTAGCCATTGGAGAAAGTTATTCGCCAAGTGTTAAAGTAAATAATTTAAAAGATATATTAGGTGCTACTTTTTTTGAAAAAGATATCTATCAAGATGTTAAGGTGCCGGGTGTAGCGGTAGGTTTAGCATGGACCTCGGTAGGAGGAGATATTTTATTCATAGAAATTGGATTGAGTAAAGGCAAAGGGCAATTAACGTTGACGGGCAACTTAGGAGATGTTATGAAAGAGTCGGCAACAACAGCCTTAAGCTACTTAAAGAGCCACTCTGAGAAACTTAATATCCATCCAGAAATATTTAAGCAATGGGATATACATTTGCATGTGCCTGAAGGTGCCATCCCTAAAGATGGACCTTCTGCGGGAATCACAATACTCTCTGCACTTTATTCTGCACTAACGCAGCATAATGTAAGACCATATTTAGCCATGACTGGGGAAATTACTCTTAGAGGAAAAGTGCTTCCAGTTGGAGGCATTAAGGAAAAAATACTAGCGGCTAGACGTGCTGGCATAAAGGAAATCATATTGTGCAAGTCTAATGAAAAAGATATTTTAGAAATTAAGCAAGAACATTTAAGCGGATTGGCGTTTCACTATGTTCAAGAGATGAGCGATGTTTTAGAAATAGCTATATCAAAAAACAAGACTCAGCACCCTAAAGATTTGAATATAAAAATCAAACAGGAAGTTAATTAGTGTTGAGATATTTAGGATATTTATTACTTGTTGCCTCTATACATTTCCAAGCCATGGCTCAAATTGGAGGCAAAAACACCTATGATTTTCTTGATTTATCCCCATCAGCTAGGCTCGAGGCTTTGGGCGGTGTTTTAACGCCTTTAAAAGACCCTGATGTAAATATGGTTCTAAATAACCCTTGCATACTTGACTCTAGCATTTTAGGCCATATGGGCTTTAATTCTGTAATCTATCCAGGTGGCATAAATCATGGATTGGTTTCTATTGTTAAAAGCAATAGACGTTTGGGCTTAATCGGCATGCATATTCAATATGTGAACTATGGTCGTTTTCAGAGAGCAGATGCATCAGGTGAGAAAATGGGTAATTTTTATGGGGCAGAGAGCGCTATTGCTCTTAGTTGGGCTACAAAAATAGATAAAATAAGGCTGGGCTTAAACTTTAAGCTAATAACATCATTCTTAGAACAATACTCATCATTAGGAATTGCTGGAGATTTGTATGCGATGTATATTAACCCCTTAGAAGATTTTTTTCTACTAGGAAGTATTAAAAACATAGGTAGTCAAATAAAACCATATAACATTGGAAACAAGGAGCCTTTGCCTTTTGATTTACAAATAAGCATAGGACAAAAACTAGAACATGTCCCTATAACTTTAATTGGCACATTTCACAATCTCCATCAATGGGATATTCGTTATAATAACCCTGCGGACCAAACAACTTCTTTATTGCTAAGTGACACATCCAGCCAAGAAAAGTCTTATTTATTTGATAAGGCAATGAGGCATTTTGTGTTTGGCATGGAGTTTAATTTGAGCAACAATCTAGATTTTCGGTTAGGTTACAATTATCTTAGAAGGCATGAGCTTCTTGTAGAAAGTCGGAGATCGACAATTGGGTTTTCATGGGGAGTTTCATTCAAGGTAAAGAAATTTAAGTTTGATTATGCTCGTTCAAAATACCATATTTCAGGAACCACAAATAATATAAGCATGACCTTAAATATTCAAGATTTTAAACAAAAAGGACCTTTAAGTGATTGATCAAAGTCATTTTATTATCGCTATCGATGGATATGCGTCATCTGGCAAAAGCACATTAGCAAAAGACCTAGCCAAATACTTGAATGTAGCATATGTTGATACTGGGGCTATGTATCGAGCAGTTACGCTTTATTTGATTGAAGAGAAAATAGATTTTGAAAAACTCAAATCATGGAATGGGGTTTTAAAAGGAATAAACATCAGTTTTAAACGTAATAGTAAAACACTTAAAAACGAAACATTTCTTAATGGAGAATCTGTTGAAGACGAGATTCGTTCTTTAAGAGTTTCCTCTAAAGTTAGCGAAGTAAGTGTAATTAAAGACGTCCGAGATTTCTTGGTAAGGCAGCAACGTCAAATGGGTAAAACAATCAGCCTAGTAATGGATGGAAGGGATATCGGTACAGTTGTATTCCCCAATGCTATTGCTAAATTCTTTGTAACTGCTGAATTAGAGGTAAGAGCAAAGCGCAGATATTTAGAATTAGTTAATAAAGGAAGCGGCCTCACATTTAACCAAGTAAAAGATAATTTACAGCACCGAGACATTATTGACACAACAAGAGAAATATCACCGCTTAAAAAAGCAAAAGATGCCATGGAGATTGATAATTCCAATATAAGTGTAGCTCAACAACTTGATATGGCTATAAAACATGTTGAGGGTTGTTTAAAATAGAATAAAAGTATCTTTGAAGTATGAAAAAGTTTAATGTCCCTGTTTTTTATAAAAGCGACCTCATAGGGAAATTAAAAGAGGTTAGAAAAGCAAAGGATCCGCGCAAAAAAGACTATGCTCCGAGTTTTTTAGACTTTGGCCCTGTTCAATTTTTTATTTCGAGACATTTTGGATTTTGTTATGGTGTTGAAAATGCTATTGAAATTGCTTATAAAGCAATAGAGGAAAACCCAAGCAAACGCATTTTTCTTTTAAGTGAAATGATACACAATCCGCAGGTTAATTCAGATTTATTATCTAGGGGCGTTCGTTTTATTATGGATACTAGTGGAAAACAACTCATACCTTGGAGTGAGCTAAATAAAGAAGATGTTATTATTCTACCTGCATTTGGCACTACAATAGAAATTGAAACTAAGATTCAGTCAATAGGCATAGACACCATTAAGTATAACACTACTTGCCCCTTTGTAGAGCGCGTATGGAAAATGTCAAAAAAACTGGGCGATGGTGATTATACTATAATTATTCATGGTAAAGCCTATCACGAAGAGACAAGAGCTACTTTTTCTCATGCAAGCAAAGAATCCCCCTCATTAATCCTAAGGGATCTTAAAGAAGCTAAGGTGCTTAAGGATATCATAATAGGGAATAGGCCTGTTAAAGACTTCTATACTTTTTTTGAAGGCAAATATTCAGATGGGTTTGACGCGCAAAAGGATTTGAATCGTATTGGAGTTGTAAACCAAACAACAATGCTTGCTACGGAAACTAGTGAGATAGCGAGCTATCTTAAAGCTACAATGCTTGACAAATATGAAGAAGCACCGGTAAAGGCTCATTTTGCAGACACAAGAGATTCTTTATGCTACGCTACAAATGATAATCAGCGATCAACAAATGAACTTTTAAAAACAGGGGCACACTTTGCAATAGTTGTAGGAGGGTACAATAGCTCTAATACCTTTAATTTAGCAACATTATGCCAGGAGAAGTTTAAAACTTACTTTGTTTCTGGACCTGAAAACATTGACCTTGAAAACAATGTAATACATCATTATGATTTAGAAAATAAACTAGAAACAAGTACATCAAATTTTATTGATTGGAACAAGGAGCCCTTGAAAATTATTATAACTTCTGGGGCATCTTGCCCAGATGCTCTGGTAGAGCAAATAATGACGAATATTTTGAAGTGTTATAAGTCAACGAAAAGCACTACTGAAGTAATGGAATCGTTTTAAGTGTTTTGTGATGAATTTAGGGCGATTATTATATTAATAAATCCTATCTTTGCCCAGTTTTAATATTTTTTAACTTTAAAAGCTGATTTGCATGGCTAAAGATGTAAAATCTACACTAGAAGCAGGTGATGTCAATTGGACAGAGCTTGAAGGAATCGATATTTATTCGGAAAAAGAACGTTCAGACTTATCTGAGCTATATAGTTCAACACTAAACATTATTGAAAAAAACCAAGTCATTGAAGGCATTGTTGTCGCAATGACAGACAAGGATGTTGTTCTAAATATTGGCTTTAAATCAGATGGACTTGTTAGCTTGAATGAATTTAGAGAAGATAAAGATTTAAAAGTTGGTGACACTGTTGAAGTATACGTTATTGACGAAGAAGACAAAAAAGGACAATTAGTTCTTTCTAGAAGAAACGCAAAATTAATTCGAGGATGGGAAAATATTGTTGACTCATACAACAATGACACTGTTATTGAAGGACATATTATTTGCAAAACTAAAGGTGGCCTTGTTGCAGAAGTCTTTGGTTATGAATGTTTCTTGCCTGGGTCTCAAATTGATGTTAAACCAATTATTGACTATGATTACTATGTTGGCAAGAACATGGAATTAAAAGTAGTTAAAATCAATGAAGCTATTAAAAATGCTGTTGTTTCTCATAAAGCATTGATTGAAAGCGAATTAGAAACTCAAAGACAAGAGATCATCGCTAAGATGGAAAAAGGACAGGTATTAGAGGGAGTTGTTAAGAACATTACTGACTTTGGAGCCTTTATAGATCTTGGTGGCCTAGATGGCTTATTGTATTTGTCAGACATCAGCTGGGGTAGAATTAATCACCCGACTGAAGTTTTAGAATTAAACCAAAAGTTAAATGTTGTAGTCTTAGATTTTGATGACAACAAAAAACGTATTTCTCTTGGCTTAAAACAACTAGAGAAGCATCCATGGGATGCATTGGATGAAAAAGTTGAAATCGGATCAAAGGTAGAAGGTAAAATAGTCAATATTGAAGATTATGGTGCTTTCTTAGAAATAACACCTGGTGTTGAAGGTTTAGTTCACGTATCTGAAATCTCATGGGGGCTACAACCGGTTAACCCAAAGAACTTCTTTAATTTAAATGACAGCTATGAGGCTGTAATTGTTACAATTGATAGAGAAGAGCGTAAAATGTCGCTTAGTATTAAACAGACAAGCCAAGACCCTTGGGATAAAGTCGAAGAAAAATACATGGAAGAGACAAAGCATGCTGGTAAAGTTATAAATCTAACACCTTATGGTGCGTTCTTGGAATTAGAAGAAGGTATCGGTGGTTTAGTTCACGTTTCTGACTTTTCATGGACTAAGAAAATAGGACATCCTTCTGAAATGTGTAAAGTTGGAGAAGACTTGGAAGTTGTAGTGCTAAAAATTGATCGAGAAAACCGTAGACTTTCTTTAGGGCATAAGCAATTAGAAGAAAATCCTTGGGATACTTTTGTTGATGTATTCCCTGTAGGTTCAATTCATCAAGGAACTTATGTTCGAAATGAAGACAAGGATGCCGTTATTGCAATGCCTTATGGTTTAGATGCCATATGCTTCAAACGTAACCTTAAGAAAAAGGAAGGCAATGCTGTTGAGATTGATGAGACTGCAGATTTTATGATATTAGAAGTTGACAAGGATCGTAAACGTATTCTAGTTTCGCATGTAAAAACATGGGAATCTCCAGATGTTGCTCCTAAAGGCTCTAAGAAAGGAGGATCTGCAACTGCGTATAAAACAGCATCAAGTGCAGACAAGAGCACATTAGGTGATTTAGCAGCTCTATCTGAATTGAAAGAGAAGATGGAAGCTAAACCTAAAAAAGCAGCCTCTAAAAAGAAAGGAGAATAACAATTTCAACTTTCTTTAATTAAACCAATAAATGGCGTTGGCGCAAGATCCTTACTCTAATTTGAGGTCATTTTTAGATCAAATGACTTGGCCTTGCGTTTACACATTCAAGTTTATTGGGAAAGAAGAAGATATCCGTCGCATTCAATATTTATTTGAATCGGCGGATATTTCTTTTAGACACACCAAGAATAAAAAATATACAGGATTTACAGCTAAAATGATGATGGTTAACTCAGAATCCGTCATCAATATATATAAAGATGTGAGTCAAATAAAAGGGATAATAGCGCTTTAATGGTATCGTATAAAGGCGTGATTCGAAAAATGCAGGTGGAACACACCGATCCTGTAAGCTATTATTTAACATTAGGAGATGTGAAGTTAAACATGAATCAATTAATTGGTTCACATCTTAAATTGCGCTATTTAAATCAGATTAATTGTATTGATTGCGGAAGAATTACAAAGAAATCATTTGCTCAGGGCTTCTGTTATCCTTGCTTTTTGAACTCTCCAATGAACTCTGAATGTATAATACGCCCAGAACTTTGTGAAGCACATTTAGGTAAAGGCAGAAATGCAGAGTGGGAGAGAAAACATCATATGCAAGAGCATTTAGTATATCTTGCAGAATCAGGTGGGCTTAAGGTCGGTGTCACTCGCCATGATCAAATACCAACTAGATGGCTTGACCAAGGGGCAAGAAAGGCTATTGTGATAGCTCGAACACCTTATCGACAATTAGCTGGAATGATAGAGCTTCATTTAAAGCAGTTCTTGTCAGATAAAACACATTGGCAGCGCATGCTAAAAAATACAATAATTGAGAATCTTGATTTACAAATTGAAAAAGACAAAGTTAGAGGTTATTTAACACCGGAATTTGAACCATATTTTTCTTTGAATGATAATATTGTAGATATTGTATATCCAGTAATAAGCTATCCAGATAAAATAAAAAGCATTAAACTTGACAAACAAGATTTAATAGAAGGCATATTAACTGGAATTAGAGGACAATATTTATATTTTGATAATCATGTGATAAATATTCGATCTCATAGTGGTTACAACGTAGCTTTAGAGTTAAACTAAATCCATTAAGTTTTTCACACCCAAGGTCTTAAATGACTGAAAGCCTTCTGCATAACTAACATTAATACATCGGCCAAATTCCTGATCACGAGCCTCAATCTTTTCTAAAAACCGTTTATCAGATATTAAAGTTTCTGGTTCTTTAGAATCAGCGTCATAAAATTGCGATTTATGAGCTTTAATAGCTTTCATTTTTTTTGAATGAAAATCTGTAATATCAACTACAATATCCGGCTTTAAATAAAAGTATTGTATGTAAAACAATAGTTTTGACGGCCGCCAAGGGGATTGTGGTTTCTCAGCCCACTTAGTTTCTATTTTATTTAAGCCTGACAAAAAACATACATCTTGAATTAGTGATGCTGCTTTTCGATGATCTGGGTGTCTATCATGAGGAGCATTACATAAAATTATTTCTGGTTTAAAATGCCTAATGTAGGGTATAGTTAAAAGTTGATGATCTTTATCGTTTTCAATAAAACCATCTCTAAGCTTAGCATTACCTCTCCAACTTAAGCCCATAATATTTGCTGCATCTAGACTCTCCTTGTCTCTAATCAGCGGGGTTCCTCTAGTACCCATTTCTCCACGAGTTAAGTCAAGAACACCGGCTTTACAACCTAAGCTAATTTGTTTAATAAGGCTGCCTCCTGCTGAAATCTCCACATCATCTGGATGTGCACCTATAGCTAAAATATCTAATTTCATATACGCTTAATAATATTTAAATTTAACAGAATTATAGGCATCATGAAAGAAAATAAAATACTAATAACGGGAATTAGTGGTTTTTTAGGTTGGTACTTGGCAGATCAACTTAAAATCAGAAATGAGGTTATTGGTATATATAATACTAATGAAAGTGGACAGTCTGGCATAAGGGAGATAGAATGTGACATAGTTGATATAAAAGCATTGGATGTTATATTTAGAAAAGAAAAATTCGATCAATGTTTTCATTTAGCAGCTCAATCAAAAACTGCATATTGCCAGACAAATCCAAAGAAAAGCTATAATGTAAACGTTTGTGGTACGAAAAATATAGCAAGCCTATGTGATAAATACAAAGTTAGATCTGTTTTTACATCTACGGATCAAGTTTTTGATGGAGAGAAGGGTAATTATAAGGAATTAGATAAAAAAAAACCTTTAAATATTTATGGAAAGCATAAATCAGAGGCTGAAGAAATAATCATAAATTCAGGCTTTAGCATGAAAATAGCTCGCCTACCACTATTAGTAGGCCCACAACATAACAAATCATCTTCCTTTCTTCAAGATTTTTTAAATTCTACAAAACTAGATAAGCCTATGGGGATGTTTGCGGATGAATATAGGTCAATAGCCTATGCGGGACATATTGCTGAAGGCTTAGAATGGTTTATGAGCAATGATTTAAGACTTTTGCACATAGCTGGCTCCAGGTCTTATTCTAGATATGAGATAGCCCTTAGGTTTGGAGAAATATACAATATTGACAAAACAAAAATATTGATGGACTATCAATCTAATTACAACTTTGAAACCCCACGTCCAAAAGATGTAAGTTTGAACATTGATCTAGCTAGAAAATATGGATATAAAATAAGTAGTTGCTTTGATGCACTAGAATCACTTACGAAGTCTATCTAATACATCCTCATCTGTATCATCTAAATTTTTATACACCGTGGTTTTGCCGGATAATGTAAATACTGCAGAATTGATTTTTCCTTTCAGAATATCAACAATAATCATGCTTGAACCTTTACTCTTAATGGTATTGTCTTTCCCCAGCTTTGAGCCCTCAATAATCAAATACTGACCCTGTATTTTTATGGGCTTCTCAATCACTAAATAAGATAGGAAATTGTCATAATTCTCTGTTAATATTTTTTTTAAATTATCCTCAATCCATGGTTCGTTAAAAAAGCCCACTTCATAAGGGAAAAAACCAGCATACTTTCTATAATGCTCTATACTATTTGGCTTGATTTCAAAGAAAGTTTTTGTTTTTGAATTAGCTGGAACTATTCTTGGCTTTAAGCTATTCCAATATGTCTCTATATTATCCTTATTTAGAACTAGACTTAAAAGCAAATCCCCCTCTTTCAATAAGGTTCGTTTTTTAGCTTCCTTATCTAGATATTTTAAGTATAACTGAAGCTTTTGACCATTTATAATAACCTTACATTGATAACTCTCAAGGCTTTTTATGCCTTTTATATTAAGGTCAGCTGTATGGGCAAGGCCTTTATCGTAAACAATTAACTTATAATGATAAGCATTATTGTTATCTGCTTCGTCAAAAACGTAAGTCCCCTCCCAAGTCTGGCTATAGGAATCAAAGAAAGCCAAACATAAATAACTCAATATCCAAATTCTTGATAACCGCTTTACACTTTTATAAATCATACTTTATACAATAGTCTTTAGCATATTTTTTAATGCTATCCCTTGTTTTACAAAAAGCATCCCAAACTGTGTTTTCATCGCCTAAGACAGATGCAGGGTCAGCAAATGAATAATGCATTTTATGCTTACTGTTTAAATGTATATCACACACCTGTTT
>CAJXBJ010000076.1 GCA_913050195.1 uncultured Saprospirales bacterium | reverse complement strand
CTTAAAGAGGCTACTTTATTAATAAATGGAAACATTATTCAAGATGTTGGAACAGAAATCAAGGTTCCTGAAGACTTCATAATCATAGACCTTGAAGGCAAATACATCTATCCTTCATTTGTGGAGCTTTACTCAAACTATGGCTGTGATACAACTTACCAGGCTAAACGGAATCAGTTAAATTATTGGAATAGCAGTATTCATCCAGAACATAATGTCGCACAGCACTTTAAATCAACCAAGAAAGAAGCCGAACGCTTAAGGAGCATGGGGTTTGGAACAGCCCAAGGCCATTTGCAGGATGGAATATCACGAGGCGTATCCGCAGTTTATACTTTAGAAGCTGGCCAATCGGATTTACGTCTTTTAAAATCTAAAGGCATGGCTTTTTATTCATTAAATAAAGGCCAATCTAAAATGGCTTATCCCACTTCTCTAATGGGATCTATCGCCCTGCTTAGACAAAGCTTTTATGATGCCCTCTGGTATGAAGAGAACATGGACAAAGGGATTCCTAAAAACAATAGTCTAGAAGCCCTTGCTAATCAATGGAAACAAAAACAATGCATAGAGTTGGGGAGTTATAAAAATCTTGGGATAGCAATTGAATTAAGCAAAGAATTTAAAATCCCTTTTATAATTAAAGGAGATGGCCTTGAATATAAAACGATTAATCTGCTTAAAGAAAGCAAGGCCCACATTATTTCTTCCATTAGTTACCCAAAAAAACCAAGCCTAAAAAGCAGCTATGATATTAGCTCGATTACTGTTATGGAGCTAAAAGATTGGGAAAATGCACCTTACAACCTTTCTATTCTAAGCGAAAACAACATTCCTTTTTCAATTAGCTCAGACAAGCATAAAAAAGCAGAAGCCTTTTGGACTCATTTAAAAGCAGCACACCAGCATGGCCTAAGCGAAAAGGCTTGTTTGAAAGCCTTAACTATAGAGCCAGCTAAGCTCTTGGGATTGGATAAAAAAATTGGAGAAATATCCCCTAAATATTTAGCCAACTTCTTGGTTTTTGACCAAGCTTTTTTAAACAAGAACGCTAAACTTGAAAGCCATTGGATTCAAGGAAAGCCCCATATAATAAGCAAAAATGAATCTGACTTAAGCGGAAGCTATGAGCTATTCTTTGAATATCAGAATTTTATTTTTGATGTAAAAGATAGCCTTTCAAAACTTAGCGCATATTTTGAGTATTTAGATAAAAAAATCCCTGTCACAATACAAAGAAGTGAAAAAGAAATTAATCTGCGGTTTACATTGGATTCTGTTAAATATCTTTTAAGCGGTTTAATTGATACTTTTCAGTGGAACGGGCATTATTTAGACAAAGATGGCTCCTGGCTAAGCTGGAATGCAAGTAAGCTAAAGTCAAATGTCATATTAAAAAACCCTGCTGCTCAAAATATTGAACTGCCCGAAGTATTCTTACCTGCTTACCCTTGGATTACTAAAGAACACAAGGATAGCTTATTAATAAAAAATGCCTGTATATGGACGAGTAGTAAAGCAGGTGTTTTAAATGATCATGACCTTATAGTGCATAAGGGCAAAATTGTTAAAATAGGAAAGGGATTAAAAGTCAAAAAAGGCGAAACGATAGATGCTACAGGAAAATTCCTAACTGCAGGAATAGTAGATGAGCATTCCCATATTGCTATAAGGGGGGGAGTTAATGAGGCTGGGTTACCAATCACATCAATGGTTCGCATCAAAGATGTAATTAACGCAGAAGATATAAACATCTATCGACAACTAGCAGGAGGCGTTACAAGTGCTCAGCTCCTTCATGGATCAGCAAATCCAATTGGTGGGCAGTCTGCAATTATTAAGCTAAAGTGGGGCTTAGATGCCAAAAAACTGCTTTTTAAAGACCAGCCTAAGTTTATAAAGTTTGCCTTGGGAGAAAATGTAAAACAAGCCAATTTTCATTGTGCGCCTAAAAAACGTTATCCAAAAACTAGGATGGGGGTAGAGCAAATCATGTCCGATGCCTTTTATAGAGCTTTGAGCTATCAAAAAAGCCTTCAAAAAGATCAACAATTTCCAAAACTCCAAATTGGTGGCATAAGTACCCGTAAAGACTTAGCATTAGATGCCCTTGTGGAAATCTTAAACGGGCAGCGTCACATAACCTGCCACTCTTATGTACAGTCTGAGATTAACATGATGCTAAAGCTCGCTGATTCTTTAGGCTTTAAACTAAATACTTTTACTCATATTCTAGAGGGATATAAAGTAGCGGATAAGCTAGCTGAACATGGTGCTGCAGCATCAACATTTTCTGATTGGTGGGCATATAAATATGAAGTTAAAGAAGCCATTCCATATAATGCTAGCATCTTACATAAAATGAATGTTTTAACGGCTATTAACTCTGATGATGCAGAAATGGGCAGACGGCTTAATCAAGAAGCCGCCAAAGCTATAAAATATGGTAGTGTTGACCCTCAAGAGGCCTGGAAAATGATTACAATTAATCCGGCCAAAATGCTACATATTGATGATAAAGTCGGAAGTATTGAGATTGGGAAAGACGCGGACTTAGTCTTATGGACAGGCAATCCACTTTCTATTTACTCTAAAGCAGAAAAAACCTGGATTGAAGGTGTGTTATATTTTGATGTTGAAGAGGATGAATATCTACAATCCTATTTAAAATCTGAGAAGGCACGTCTAATTCAAAAAGCAATGACAAAATGAGAGTTGTCTTTACATATATTATATTAACGCTATATCTCCTTATAAACGCACAAGAAAGTGAACGTTATTTACTTTGGGGAGGGCAAGCTCATATTGGAAATGGCAAGGTTATTCCAAATTCTGCTATAGGCATAGAAGATGGACATATTTCTTTTGTGGCTGATGCTAGTATTATTCGAATAGACACCTCCTCTTTTAAAGTGATTTATTTAGAAGGCAAAGAAATCTATCCAGCGCTGATTGCCTTAAACACCCAAATTGGACTTAAAGAAATCGACCAGGTTCGGCAAAGTCATGATTTTCAAGAGACTGGTCTATTGAATCCTAATATACGAACCTTGAGCAGTTTTAATGGGGAAAGCCAAATTATTCCTACACTAATTGCTTGTGGTATACTTTATGTTCAATCTTGCCCAAAAGGCGGTCTGCTTTCTGGGAAAAGCGCCTTCTTTAAACTAAATGAATGGAATTGGGAAGAAGCTGCGGTAATTCAAGAAGATGGGCTTCATATTAATTGGCCGAGACAGCACCACTATCATTATTGGCATTGGAGCGTTGAACGTGGTAGGAAAAACAAAAACTATCAAAAAAATGTGGATGCAATAACAAGCTTTTTCCATGAATCCAAAGCATATAATGCCTCCAAACCTTCACTAGAAACCAACTTAAAATACGCTGCTTTAAATCCCATAATAAATGGCAAGCAGAAAGTATTTATTCACGCATATAGCTCTTCAGAAATACTTAATGCTCTAAGCTTTATTAAAGACTTTAATCTAAATGCCGTATTAGTTTGTGGGCCTGAAGTCGCCTTGATAAAACCACAAATCAAAGAGGCGGAGATACCGATAATATTAGATCGGGTTCTGCGGCTTCCTAACAATAGAGATGCTGCAATCAATCAAGTATATAGCCTCCCATCCGAACTAAAAAAAGAAGGCATTCTATTTGCTATTGCAGCCCAAGAGACTTGGAATCAAAGAAATTTAGCCTTCCACGCAGGAAGTGCAGTAGCTTATGGCCTGTCTAAAGAGGAAGCATTAGAAAGCATCACCTTGTCACCAGCTAAAATCTTAGGCTTAGAGGATCAATTAGGAAGCCTTGAAGAAGGAAAGGTTGCTTCACTTATTATTTCTAATGGTGATATTTTAGACCCAATGAGCAATGATATTTTTCTTGGTATGATTGAAGGCAAGTTTATTTCTTTAAACAACTTTCAAGAAGAATTGGGTAGAAAGTATCTCAAAAAGTTCGGCATTGAGTAATCCAACTCCAATCAGTCAAATTTTAGAAAAGTACCAAACAAGTAGGTGTTTTGAACAATTAAAAGAAAGCCTTTCTTCTGTTACAAACAAAACCATTCATATTAATGGACTTAGCGCATCTACCCCAAGCATACTAACATCTGTTAGTTTTCTCGATTTAGAAAAACATATTTTATGCGTTATGCCATCAAAAGAAGAGGCCGCATATTTTCAGAACGATTTGCAAGCTTTACTCCCAAATTATCCTATTTATTTTTTCTGTGATTCCTTTAGGAGCCTGCGCAAAGGAGCACATAAAGACGCCACTAACTTAATAATGCGCACGGAGGTAATGGACGTATTAAGCAATTCTAGTAGTAAGAAAAAAATTATTGTTACCTACCCAGAAGCTGTCTTAGAAAAAATGGTCCCAACTTCTGTATTTAAACGCTACTGCTTACGAATTAAAGAAGGCGAACTAATAGACATGGACGATTTGAACGAGCGTCTATATGATTGGGGGTTTGAGCGTGTAGATTTTGTTGTTGAAGCAGGACAGTTTTCTATTAGGGGAGGCATTATTGATATATTTTCATTTGGCGAGGAACACCCCTATCGTGTTGAGTTATTTGATGATGAGGTTGAGGCCATTAGACATTTTGACTTGGAATCTCAACGGTCAGTTAAAATAGTAAAATGGGCAAAAATCATCCCTGATACAAATGAACTTGCTAAAGATAAAGCACATATAACTTTATTTGATGCTATAAATAAAGATGACTTTATTCTATTTATTAAAGACTTGCCTATAATTGACCACAATTGGTCTGAGATTTATGAAAAGTCTCAAGAAGAAAAAAAAACGAACGATTATGTCAATTCAGAAAATAGTGATGAATATGTTGTAAAAGATTTATTTGCAGAGCCAGCAATAATAAAAAAGCAATTAACCAATTTTCAAAAAGTAGAATTTGGTCAAAGAATGTATTTTAAAGCAGATATGGCTGTTGATTTGAAAACACTCCCTCAACCCTCTTTTAACAAACAGTTTGATTTACTTTCAAAGTCGATTAAAAACCTAAATCAGAAGCACTTTGAAACTTATATTTTCTCACCAAACTCCAAGCAAATAGAGCGTTTCTATGAAATTTTTGAAGACATTGGATCCCAAATTAAATTTCAACCTATTTATGCTAGATTACACGAGGGTTTTATTGATGAAGAAAACAAAATTGCCTGCTATACAGACCACCAGATATTTAATCGCTTTGACAAATATCAGCTACGCAAAAAGCCAGCGAAAAGCAGACAACACCTTCTAAAGTTTATTCAAGAGTTACAAAGCGGAGACTATATTGTCCATGTAGACCATGGTGTAGGGAAATACGCTGGAATTCAGAAGATTAAAAAAGGTGACAGCTTCCGAGAAGTCATGAAACTTATTTATCATGGTGGTGACGTGCTCTATGTAAATATTCATTCCCTTCATAAGGTATCTAAATACAGTGGTAAAGAAGGCACAGAACCAAAGATCAATAAACTAGGCTCTGATAGCTGGGAACGCTTAAAGCGAAAAACAAAAACAAAGGTTAAGGATATTGCTGGGGATTTAATAAAGCTATATGCGCAACGTCGCGCAAAAAAGGGCTTCGGTTTTGCTCCAGACAACTATTTGCAAACTGAACTAGAAGCTTCTTTTATTTATGAAGACACCCCTGACCAACTGAAAGCAACCAATGATGTAAAAGCAGACATGGAAGCAACTTATCCTATGGATCGACTTATATGTGGTGACGTAGGATTTGGTAAAACGGAAGTTGCAATGAGGGCTGCATTCAAAGCAGTTAACGACTCTAAGCAGGTTGCTATACTAGTACCAACCACTATTTTGGCTTTCCAGCATTACACTAGCTTTAAAAAACGCTTTGAGGACTTTCCCTGCAATGTAGATTATGTTAATCGTTTTAAATCGTCCAAGGACTTAAAACAAAGCTTAAACGAGCTTGAAATTGGCAAAACGGACATTATAATAGGAACACATAAACTCTTAGGAAAGGATGTTAAGTTCAAGGATTTGGGCTTAATGATTATTGATGAGGAACAAAAGTTTGGTGTAGCACATAAAGAACGTTTAAGAAACTTCAAATCAAATGTAGACACATTAACTCTAAGCGCTACACCTATACCAAGAACTTTGCAGTTCTCATTAATGGGAGCAAGAGATCTTTCAATTATGAGCACTCCTCCCCCAAATAGACAAGCGATAGAAACCAATGTAAGTGTCTTCCAAGAGGATCTCATTGGAGATGCCGTTAATTATGAATTGTCAAGAGGAGGACAAGTCTTTTTCATTCATAATCGCATAAAAGATTTAGAACGACTCAAAGAGGTTATATTAGGCGTTAGTCCACATGCTAGAATTGTTACTGCTCATGGGCAAATGAATGGAAAGGATTTAGAAAATAAGTTCATGGCATTTATGCGTGGTGAACAAGACGTCTTACTTTCTACCTCTTTGGTAGAATCGGGCATTGACCTTCCTAATGTAAATACCATCATAATTAATAACGCTCACCACTTCGGTCTAAGTGACCTTCATCAACTTAGAGGCCGTGTTGGGCGATCAAACAGAAAAGCCTTTTGTTACTTATTTAGCCCACCTTATTATACCCTTAGCACAGATGCTAGAAAACGTCTTAAATCATTAGAAGAGTTTGCTGATCTAGGTAGTGGCTTTAATATTGCCATGAGAGATATGGATATTAGAGGTGCAGGAAATCTACTTGGCGCTGAACAAAGCGGCTTTGTTGCGGAAATTGGACTTGACATGTTCCATAAAATTCTTGATGAGGCTATACAGGAACTGAAAGAAAAAGAGTTTAAAGATCTTTTTGTAGAAGAACTACACAAAGAAAAAAAGTATGTTCGTGAAGTTCAAATAGAGACAGACTTTGAGGTTATGATTCCTGACTGGTATGTAAACAACGTAAATGAAAGACTCAGTATTTACACGCGTATTGACAAAGCCAAGGATGAAAACGCTCTTCAGCAGATAGAACAAGAACTTCAAGACCGTTTTGGCCAAATCCCAAATCCAGTATATGAACTTTTTTCAGTAGTTAAGCTTCGGTGGTCAGCTTGTAAGCTGGGTATTGAGAAAATTAGCATTAAAAAGGATTTGTTAAGAGCTGTATTTATTCAAGACCAAGAATCCTCTTTTTACACCTCCCCAACCTTTCAACATATACTAGTAGAGGTTCAAAAGAGATCTCAACAATGTCAATTAAAACAGACAACGACCTATCTTATGCTAAAAGTAAAAGGCATTCGCAACATTAAAGAAGCAAATGCCTTTCTTAAGTCATTATTAGAAACTAATTAAACTATTTTGGCTCTGAGGTTATACTGATACTCATATACACATCCTCAATAGGACGATCATTTACATCTGTTTGAATGGCCTGTATTTTCTCCATAACATCTAGACCTTTTGTTACTACTCCAAGAACTGTAAACTTTCCATCTAAATGGGGAAGACCTCCAAGCTCGGAATATGCTTTTCGCTCATCCTCGGTAAATTGACGTTTTAAACCACTCTCTATTAGATTTAATTCCGTGCCACTTATTGGCTTTCCATCTACTATGTAAAATTGAGGTCCATTAATTGCATTAGAACTATCTCTATCAATATTTGCCAAGGCAAATGCTCCTTTTTTATGAATATAAGAATTACTTATTGCTGGATATAAAGTATCATAGATACTAGCTTCTACTACTTCTCCTTGTGCCATGCCTTTTGAGCTTGGATCTCCGCCTTGTAATACTAAACCTTTAATTGAGCGGTGAAATAATGTGCTATCGTATTTACCGTCTCTTACATTTTGCAAAAAATGATCATTCAAAGCCTTACTCTCTTCCTGTAAAGTAACCGTCATATTTCCATAATCTGTAGCTATTTCAACAACAGCATACTTGCCACTAATACAAGATGTAAAAAGGCTCAAGCTAAAAAATAAAATGCCTAATTGTATACTTACTTTATTCATCTTCTTTTTATTAAATATTTACAACCGCTGCCTTTAGTTTGTCCAAACTTTCTTTAGGCAAACTCGTTTTATATAATGAGTCTATAATACTCAACAACTTATCCTTTTTGTCAGAAGACATACTAATCTGATCAACAAGAGCTTGGTTTGATTGTAGCTGGTACACAAGATTATTGTATACGACAAAGGCATTACCTTTAGCCATTTTCATTAAGTCCTTAAATGACTTAAGAATCACTTTCGCATCCATTTCACCATATTGAGCCTTTGCTGCCAACTGATTATTTAACAATGCTGCATACTCTATAGACATTGGAATAGTGTCCTTAAACAACATATCTGCCTTCATAGCTCCCGACTCAACTTGTTTGATGATTTGGCGTTGAACTCTTAATGCACTTTCTGGACTCTCTTGCTGCAATTGAATTCTCAACTCCTCACCCAAGTCAATAAACCCCATTTCTGGCTTATTGCTTGGCGAGTAATCTACTAGTATATCTTCAGGCTCTATTGATTTAAACTCCTCAGAATCCAATAAAACTCTGAATGTTGTTCTTCGATTTCTTTGATGCTCCATTTCGGTACACTTAACACCATCTTTACAATGATTAATTAATTGACTCTCTCCATAGCCTTTTGCAATTAACCTGCTCTTGTCAACGCCCTTAGACGTTAAATATTTAACAACTGACTCCGCTCTCCTTTGCGATAAACGCTCATTGAATGCATAACTTCCACGAGCATCAGTATGTGACCCTATCTCCATTAGTTTGACAGCCGTTTGCTTTTTTAGAACATCCGAAAATTTGTCTAAGGCTTTTGCTGCATCTTTCCGCACATACCATTTTCCAAAATCATAATAGATATTTGTTAACTCACCAAATGCCGGCTCTGCAGATTCATCAACTACTTCATACTCTAAGTAGGCCTCGACTTCAGCATAACGCTGACGTTTTAATATCGGCTCTAATTCCTTATATAAAGATGGTGTTCTCGTAATTTTTAACCCCACTTCCATTTTATCCTTTCCAATAAACTCCTCGTGCTTTGTTCCCTTTACTTTTTCATAGAAATCATCCCATGAATCATCTGTTTTCACCTCTCCATAGAACATGTCTCCGCCATTAATATCACGCAATGCATTAACTATATTCTTTGCTCTACTTTTAGCTAAGTTTTTATTTAAATCTACATTACCCTCTACAGAAGTGTGAGCAGTAACAACCGCTGCTGATATAGTATATCCAGGATCTACTAATTTATCAATTATAGCCTTCATGCTCTCTTCGTTATAATTGGATCTTCCTCGATTAAAAGAGAGAATAAACTTAACCTGACGACTTTCCTTAACTTTCTTTTGAGTTGTGGAATTAACATCATAAAGCAATGCTAAGTCTGAAACTCCACCGCCTTGAGCCATTGCAAATAGGGCTTCGTCGAAATCCGCAGTCCTAAGCTCAATTGGCTTATCTATACAATCCATTCCTTTTCGTATATATCTCAAATCAAAGGCATATCTCCCCTCTACAGCCTCTGGCATATCCATAACGAGATAATCCGCTCCCAAATCACGGAATAAATCCATTTTATACTGCTTATTTATTTTCAAAAGACTGTAATCAAACGAATTAGGTCCTGCGGTATATGGCTCTAACTGTTTTACAATTAAAGCAATACCATCCATATCTGACGTTACAACCTCAGTAAGATTGTTTAAATACTTTTTCCTTATATAAACTGAGGAATCTACATAAAACACGCCAAGTTGTGTAAGCTTATCTAACATGCTGTTCTTTTCTTCTGTTAAACATGCTGGCAACTCAGAGCTAACT
>CAJXBJ010000075.1 GCA_913050195.1 uncultured Saprospirales bacterium | reverse complement strand
TTACTATTTGACTCTTAAATGTATGTCCTTCAAATGGAGACCAACCACATTTATACATTAATGAGACCTTATTAACTTTAGTTTCTGCATTCAAATCGACTAAAACTAAATCTGCCTTATAGCCTTCTCGGATATATCCCCTTTCTTTAATACCGTATAGTATTGCTAGATTATGGGCCATCTTTTCAGAAATTAGAGTTAAATCAAAATATCCCTTATGATAAAAATCTAACATGGCTAATAAAGAGTGCTGGATTAAAGGCCCTCCTGATGGAGCCTTCATATATGAGTTATTTTTTTCCTCTAAAGTATGCGGTGCATGATCTGTAGCTATAACATCTAAGGTGCCATTTATCATCGCTTCCATAAGCGCTTTCTGATCTTCCTCTGTCTTAACTGCTGGGTTCCATTTAATATGCGTCCCATATTTGCTATAATCCTTATCATTAAACCACAAATGATGGATGCACACTTCAGATGTTATTTTTTTATCCTTTAAAGAAATCTTATTGTTAAAAAGTGCTAATTCATCCATAGTTGATATATGAAGCACATGAAGTCTGGCATCATAACGTTTTGCCAACTCTATAGCTTTTGAAGAAGATGCAAAACACGCTTCCCGAGAACGAATTAATGGATGACTTTCAATTGGGATTGCATCTCCATACTTTTTTAAAAAATTAGCTTCATTTAATTTAACTATTTCCTCTTCCTCACAATGTGTAGCTATAAGACTTGGTGCAGACTTAAAAATAGCCTCCAAGGTTTTTTCATTATCTACAAGCATATTTCCCGTAGAGGATCCCATAAAAACTTTTACTCCACAAATTCTAGATGGATCCATAGTTTTTACTACTTCTATATTATCGTTAGATGCCCCTAAATAAAAAGAATAATTGGACGGGGAAACTTCTGACGCTATAGCATACTTGTCTTCTAATAATTCTAGAGTTAAGGCAGGAGGCTTCGTGTTTGGCATTTCCATAAAGGAAGTCACACCACCAGCTACCGCTGCCTTTGACTCTGTCTCTATACAGGCTTTATGCGTTAAACCTGGCTCTCTAAAGTGTACTTGGTCATCAATAACTCCAGGAAAAAGGTGCAAGCCTTCCGCATTTATCTCAGGAAGATCTGAATTTGATGATAACTGTTTGCCAATTGCCTCAATTGCACCATTTTTGATCAATAAATCTCCTTCAAATATTTTAGATTCATTAACAATTTGAGCATTTTTAATAAGATATGAATTCATAGGTTAAAGATATAAAAAGAACAAGCTTTTAAACCTTTAAGATAGATAATCGTATAATCTCTCAATATAAATTTTCTTAACTTTCAGTCTATAATAACTAACATGCATTTAATGAGAAAATATTTAGCCACATTGTGCTTAATCTGGATGGTTTGCAATGCAAATGCTCAAGACATTCACTTTTCTCAATTTTATGCTGCACCGATAACTCTTAATCCAGCCATGACTGGCTTGATGAATGGAAATTATAGGGGCACAGCCATTTATCGTGATCAATGGCGATCAGTATCATCGCCTTACGTGACTATTGGGACAGCTTTTGACATAAACCTATTTAAGGGTAAATGGGAGAATGATTATTTTGGTCTTGGCCTTATGTTTACCGATGATTTTGCCGGTTCGTCAAGCTTTACATCTATGCAAATGATGTTTTCTTTAGCTTATCACAAGATTATCGATATACACAAAATCTCCATTGGCATTCAAGGTGGAATCTCCCAAAAAAGTATAAACCTAGCCAACCTTACCTTCCCTAATCAAATTAATGGAACTGGGACAGCTTACGATCCGAGCTTGCCAAATAATGAAATGATAGGCAATAAACTTAGCTATATGGACTTTGAAGCAGGTGCAATGTATATCTGTGTTTTAAACGATGAGCTTTCTATATTTCAGGGACTAGCTGCCCATCACTTAACAAGTCCTAATGAAAGCTTCATGAATGAAAATAACCCACTCGCAATGCGCATTACCGCGCATGGCGGAGCTAAAATTAAGATGGGGAATAATGCTGCTTTATCATCACATTATATTTTCTTATTGCAATCGAATGCAATGGAAATTAATCTGGGCACATCTATAGAATATCACCTTCCAGATAATGCCAGTTCAGACAAATTTGCATCAATTGGAACCTATTTAAGATTAAACGATGCTATTGTTGTGGTAGCTGGAATGGGATATCTTAATTATAAAATTGGACTTAGTTATGATGTTAATATTTCAAAGTTAAATCTTGCATCAAACTATCAAGGTGGATTTGAATTATCCTTAGCTTATGAAGGACCACTTTCAAAAATGGTTAAACCAGGGCGCTATGAATGTCCTCGCTGGTAAGTAAGCATTAAGATGATAAAACATCCACTAGATATAACAAATTCTTATTAATTTCTTTGTGATGCTTAATGGCTTTCTCAAATGGAGTATATTGAACATCCTTATGAACAATACCCACCATTAAGCTTTTTTCTCCTGCTAAAATTGCTTCTACGGCTGCAACGCCTAGTCTACTAGCTAAAACTCGATCATAACAGCTAGGTTTGCCACCCCTCTGCATATGTCCTAAGATACTAACCTTAGTATCATAATGTTCAAAACGAGCCTTAACCGCTTCAGCAACTTTAAAGGCTCCTCCACTCTCATCTCCTTCTGCTACGACTACAATCATTGAAGATTTATGTCGCTGCCACTTTTTTTCCAATTTTGCAAAAAGAGCAGGCATATCACTTTTAGTTTCAGGAACCAATACAGATTCAGCGCCTCCTGCAATACCAGACCTTAAAGCAATAAAACCAACATCTCTTCCCATGACCTCTACAAAAAATACGCGATTGTGAGAATTGGCTGTATCTCTAATTTGATCAATAGCATTTAAGGCCGTATTTAGGGCTGTGTCATAGCCTATAGTTGAGTCAGTACCATATAAATCATTATCAATTGTCCCTGGAATACCTATGATAGGAATATTAAATTCCTTGCAAAATATATTAGCCCCCGTAAATGTACCATCTCCACCAATGGCAATTAAACCATCCACACCTTGCTCTCTTATGTTAATGTAAGCTTTTTGCCTACCCTCTTTGGTATGAAAAGAAGCGCATCTAGAGGATTTTAGAATTGTACCCCCACGCTGTATAATATTACTGACATCCAAGTTACTTAAAGGCATAAAATCATTTTCAACCATGCCAGTATACCCCTGACGAATACCAATAACTTCAACATTATAGAAATAAGCTGTCCTAACAACTGCTCTTATAGCTGCATTCATTCCTGGTGAATCGCCACCAGAAGTTAATACAGCAATTTTTTTTAAATTCGCTGACATATGCGTCTTTATTATTACGTTTCGCTTGTATCACTAATATACTTAATCTCTGGAATTTCTTCCTGCGAAAATAAAGATATTCGAGAATCTAAGTCGATAGAAAATCCTCAAATAAATCAAGAATTTACGCTAGAAGACACCCTTATTGCCCATGCAGTAGTGTTAAAAGGTAGAATTGAAGGAATATTGTACAGTCAGCTACTAAAGAAAATTAGAGATAAAGGGGTAAAACGAGCTTTAGGTGCATGCAGTCCTAATAATAATGACGACCTACAAGCTTTTCTTAAGCTAAGAAATATTAAGTCCGAGCGCTTTGGCTTAAAGAATTCCGAGGGAACTACAGAGAACACGCTACATGTTAAATTTAAAGAACACGGATCTCCATTTACTCATGTAGAAGATTTTGATACCTGTTCAATTGTATATCTAGGCTTTAGTTTAAAGGATGCAACATGCCTGAAATGTCATGGCCAATTAAATCAAGACTTATTTAAACCAACACTAGATAAAATCAGAAAGGAATACCCAAACTATACATCTTTAGGTTATTCAATTGGTGATTATATGGGGCTATGGAAGACAACTTTCAAAAAGAAAAAGAACAACTAGTCTTCAACTTTTAATGCATCTTCTATTTCACCTATAATTTTAAACTCCGTACGTCTATTTTTAGCTCTACCTTCCACATTATCCGTTCCATCAAGATTTGTATTGTGAACTATTGGCTTTAATTCTCCATATCCTTGTGCCTCTATTTGATCAGGGTTAATCCCTTGGTCGATTAAATACTCTACAACACCTTCAGCCCTTTTTTGAGAAAGCACATAATTATAGTTAAATGAGCCAACACTGTCTGTGTGAGAACCAATCTCAACGACAATGTGCGGGTTTTCTTTTAATAGTAAGACTAAGGTCTCATCCAAACTTTTTTTAGATTCCTCCTTAAGCTCTGCACTATTATACTCATAATAGACATTTTCAATCTCAATGGCTTCCTCTGTATATTCATACAATTGAATCGTTGCTCTCAAGGTATCCTTATATTCTTCCTTTTTCATATAAACCTTTAACGATTTTGCCAAACTCCCTGACTGATAAGTTTTAATTTCATATTCACTACCTACCATTATATCATAGAAACACTTTGTCTGGCCATCTGCCAATTGAGTTTGACTTATACGAACATCACAAGCTTCTTTAACTATGCGATTATCACGAAGACGCACACAAGAGTCACCGCTACTTAAATATAATGATACCAAAGGATTTCCTAGTGAATCTTTTTGAGCCCCAATGCCTAAGATTTCTACTTCCAAAACTGTAGAAACAGGTACTTTGTATTTAAAACCATAAATATCATCACAGCAATTTGGGTGTTGAATAGAGTTTCCACCAGTTCTATTTGACGTGAAAAATCCAGCCTTTTGAGCCCGATTTAAATAAAAATAGAGATCATCTGCACTTGAATTAAAATGGAATCCCAAATTTTCAGAAGTCCCCCAATCTTTACCATGACCAATACTTTTAAAGATATCTAACCCTCCATAACCAGGCATACCCGACGATGAAAAATATAATGTCGAAGTAAGAGAATCAAAATACGGTGTAATTTCATCACCCATAGAATTAATATTAGACCCCGCATTGCTGGGCGACGTAAAGTCCATAATAGTGCTGTCAAAATTAGCATACCAAATATCATAGCCCCCTTTTCCTCCCTCTCTATTAGTCGAAAAGAACAAAATTGGACGACCTTCATTATTATATCCAATACAAGCTTGGGTTGATGATGAACCCTCCTTATTAATATTCATCAAACTAGCTTCTTTGCCGTCTATAGATTGATAAAGATTTGTAATAGACCCTCCTTCTCCTTTTTCAGTTACACTAAAAAAGCTCCTATTTCCAGTAATCCAATCAAAGGCATTACTTAAGTTCTGCCCACTCATGTTTTTTGCAAATTTGTGCTTACCCTTATCTTTCCAAACACCCCCTAATTCTTCAGCAGCATAAAGGGTATTATAAATAGACTGTTTTTTGGCCTTACCAATATTATAAATATGAGTAGAGTCTGATTTTCTTCCACTGTAAATCAATAAACTATCTTTACTTAACGTTGGACTTTTTTCGCTGTAAACACTATTTATAGTTTTATCAAAATGTTCTATTTCTATGGGCGATTCTTCATCCATCTCCCTTAAAGCCATTTCACAGCCTAATTTCTCATTCTCTAATTCAACATTATCATGACTTGAATTGGGCACTATAGATGTGAATACTTGTAAAGCCGAGTCATAGTCCCCTTCTTGTTTTAACATTTTAGCATAAAAAAATGAGGCCAGCTTAAATTCTGAGCTATTTAACAGTGGTAAATAATTTTCTTTTGCCTTAGAATAGTAATGAATACTTTTATAGGCCTCTGCTAATTCCCAACGAAATTTTTCAGAAGACTCTTTTTTCACAAGAGCCTCCAACACACTTATCTTTGTATAAGTATCCTCAAAAATTTCTGCTTGCTTCAACATCCTGTTTAAATGAAAAACAGATGCCTTGGATAAATCCTGTTGCTGACCGTAAAAAATACTAGTCAGCAACAAAAAAAAGCTAGAAATTAAATATTTAGAAGCGCTCACAAGGCAATTTCATTTGGTCTATTTGTGAATTAAAGCATCGATATATGAGGGACAATTCAACTCCTCCTTTCTGATTTGTTGCTGTCTTTAAAGATGACGTATTTAAATCGTAACTCAAACCAACTTGCAATTGGCCATAAAGTATAGAAAATGAAGGTATAATTGCGTCTGCATTTCTGTAATGCAAACCTGGAATTAGCTTTAGCCCTCCTCCTTTACTGGACAGAAACATGTTTGCCCCTAAAATAATCTCTTGGCTTTCTCCTTGCTTTAAATATATACCATTAGGAAAAACAGCAATACTTTCAGAAAGGTTAATTTCTACGCCTCCATGAATATTATACTTGGTATCAAGGCTGTAATTAGCATTATAAAAAGACTCATAAGGTTGGAAAATATGAATCATAGAAAAACCTAATCTAAAAGCTGTATTTTCATTAACCCAAGCTGCCCAATGAACACCTGCATTTAAATCTAAATACCTAACATCCTCCAAGTTACCCGGCTCACCATTATTTAATGCATTATTAAATCCCCCAGTGCTTGGGTCATATTGAGTGGGATAGGTTAAATCTGTCATCCCAACCTGCTTTATGGTAAAGCCTGGCTGAGCTCCAACTGAAAGAAAATGCCTCCCCAAACGCTTATGAAAGGCTAAAGACAAGCGTATATCATTGACACTATATTGGGCATCTCCAGACTGATCATTTGCTAACATTAAGCCTATACCTCCCAAATTTTTACCCCAATACATTTTATGTTCATAGGACGCATAAATTGTATTAAATGGTATACTAATTGACTGCCACTGAGTTCTGTAAACTGCAGATGCTCGACAATCACCACTAGCAAAACCTGTCATTCCTGGGTTAATATACATTGGCGTTGCTAAAAACTGCGAAAAGTGAAGATCTTGCCCTACGGTTGTAAAGCAAATAATGGTTATAAATCCTGCTAGAATAAATCGTTTAAACAATACTGAACTCTTTGAATCAACTAAAAATATAAAAATTATAGCCTTTTTTATTCATGTTTGTATTATTTTTATAAAAAACATAAGCCACTTATTAATGTTGAAAGCCTTGAGACTCAACTCTTTTTTGAGTTTATTTTTTATTTGCATTTTCTTTTTTCAATGGAATTCAGCTTATGCACAGTTAAATGCTGACTTTGCAGCTGATACAAGTGTTTTTTGTGCGCCTTACACGGTAAGTTTTGTTAATCTTTCCACGGGAAACCCAACAAGTTTTTTATGGGACTTGGGGAATGGTAATAGTTCAACGGCATCAAACCCGCAAGCAACTTACATTAATCCAGGAAATTACACTATAAAACTAACAATTTCCGATGGTACAGACATTGATTCTACGACCAAGATTAATTTCATAGTTGCTAACCCAAAACCAACTGCTTATTTTAAGCCTTTAAGTCCAATGGAAGGCTGTTTGCCCCTATTAGTCGAATTTGAAGATTCTTCATATTCTTCTGTAAGTACAATTACCTCAAGATTATGGGATTTTGGTGATGGCAATTCAAGTACGTCTTCAAATCCTTCACACACATACAGTACTTTAGGTAATTTTAGCGTCAATCTTGTTGTGTACGACTCCATTGGGTGCTCAAATATTTACAGTCATCCAACAGGTGTTAAGACAACTCAGGTTAATGCAAATTTCAATGCTCCCACAGTTAATTTTTGTACCTCACCCGCTACTGTTAGCTTTAACAACACATCGACTGGATCTGGCTTTTTAAGTGCTGAATGGGATTTTGGAGATGGAAATACTTCAACCTTACTTACACCAACGCATCAATATATTGATACTGGTTTATACACTGTCAAATTGATTATTACAGATGCAAGTGGATGTAAAGATTCTTTGATACGTACAAATTACGTGGCTATTAACCCCCCTATATCCTCCTTTAGCCCATCAAGTGTTGATACCTGTTTAGATGCAAATATTATATTCACTAATACCTCGCCCTATGGATCAAATTTTTCATGGGATTTTGGTGATGGAAATATATCAAATAGCTTAAGCCCCATACATTCATATAGTGATACAGGATATTACCAAGTTCAGCTATTTTCGAATTTTGCAGGATGCTCTGACACTTCTGAAACTACTATTTATATTCGTTATTTAGCAGCCGACTTTGGTTTTGATACGGCCTATAGTTGTCGAAATAATCTAGCTGTTGGCTTCTCAGATAGCTCTACTAATGCTCAATCTTACAGCTGGGATTTTGATGATGGGAACACCTCATCATGGGCAAACCCAAACAATACCTATTTGACCTACGGAACATTTTATCCTAAATTAACCATATATGACAGTAAAGGTTGTTCAGACTCGAAAACATCTTCACTACCAATAGAAATCATTAAACCAACTGCAGATTTTGATGCTATGCCAACTTCTGGATGTATTCCTCTTGATGTGCAATTTACGGATCAGAGCATATCTAATGAACCAATTGTTTCTTATGAATGGTTTTTAGGATCAGGAGGAATTAGCAATGACACTAATCCTAGTGCAACATTTAATGTTGAAGGCTCACATAGAATTGTCTTTATTATGCTAAATTCAGCTGGCTGCTCAGATACTATTATTGATTCTATTTTAGCGGGGGAACGCCCGATTATTTTGTTTAGTCCAGACCCAGACACTATATGTATTGAAGACACTATAGCATTCAAAGATTCTTCTATACACACTCAAACGTGGTTATGGAATTTTGGAGATGGATCTACTTCAACAAATCCGGAACCTGAACATGCTTATACAGATACAGGCTATTATAATTTAATGGTAATTCATCATAATAGGGGGTGCTATGATACGGCACAAATTGATAGCTTTGTTTATGTTGCTCCTCCTAAATCAAATTTTGGATTTGATTTAAATTGTGATGATGTCTTTACAATTAATTTTAGTGATTCTTCTGCATTAGCTGACTCATATTTATGGCATTTTGGTGATGGTGACTCTATAGTTGGGGTTGCTAATCCTAATCATACCTATGATACAACAGGTGACTTTGAAGTTAGTCTAACCATTGATAATGTAAACTCAGGTTGTGAACACACCTTTCGAGATGTCGTTTATATACGTGACCCGCAAGCTAATTTCATATGGGATGTAGATTCTGGATGCGCTCCATTGGAAATTGCTTTTGATGCTAATTCAAGCCAAGATGCCATCTTTTATTCATGGTACTTTGGAGATGGTCAGACTTCATTATTTAATACTAGTCCTCTAAAATCTCACACTTTTCAAACGCCGGGCTTATATGGAACAGAGCTGATAGTTTTGAATACCTTTAATCAGTGTCAAGACACCCTAAATTTAGATAGTATTATTTCTGTATTCAATTTAAGTCCTGACTTTAATGCTGATACAACATTTGGTTGCACACCTTTAAACGTAAGTTTTACCGATCAAAGCAATTCTGATTTTCCAATAGTCTCATGGTCATGGAATTTAGGCAATGGACAATTAGACTCTACATCTAGCTGTAACACAGTTTATACAAACCCAGCAAATTATCATGTCAGCCTACAAGTAACTGACTCTTTTGGTTGTGTTAAAAACATAATGAAAACTAATTACATTAGTGCAACATTCCCGCAGCCATCTTTTAATGTATCAGACACCTTTGTTTGCCTTGGTAATGCATTAAGCTTTAATAACACCTCGTCTTATTCAGGAGGAACGGTTGAATGGATGTTTGGAGATGGAGGCCTTTCCAATGACGCTAACCCAATATACACCTATGATAGTGTTGGCATCTTCAGTGTAAGTTTACACATTATAGATTCTAATGGTTGTGACTCAACCTTTGTAGCACCTTTTAATATTCATGTAATTAACCCTAAAGCTGGTTTTACAACTGCTGATCAAACTCTTGCAAATTGCCCGCCTTTAC
>CAJXBJ010000074.1 GCA_913050195.1 uncultured Saprospirales bacterium | reverse complement strand
ACCCTTTCTGGAAGCGAGCAAATTAAAATCCTGAAGCTATAAATTAGTCCAATGCAGCCCTAATCCGGCAAAGCTTTTCTAATAAAACCTCCATTTCATTTAAAGGCAACATATTTGCTCCATCAGACTTAGACTCACTAGGTTTTGGATGTGTCTCCATAAATAGCCCATCTACTCCCGCAGCAATACCAGCTTTGGAAATCGTTTCTATATATTCTGGTTTGCCTCCAGTAACCCCATTCGATTGATTTGGAACCTGTAAGGAATGTGTGCAATCTAAAATCAATGGTTTATTTAATGACTTCATCACAGGGAAACCACTAAAATCAACCACCAAATTTTGATATCCAAAGCTACTACCTCTTTCAGTAATCCACACATTGTTGTTTCCGGAATCTATTACTTTTTGAACAGAATGTATCATTGCCGACGGGGCTGAAAACTGTGCTTTCTTAATATTAACAACCAAGCCTGTTTTTGCAGCTGCAACAATCAAGTCTGTCTGCCTTGATAAGAAAGCAGGTATTTGTAATGCATTTACATATTTTGAGGCTATTACAGCATCCTTAGATTCATGAATATCTGTTATTGCTGGTATATCAAATTCACATCGAACAGAATCAATAATCCTTAAAGCTTTTTCATCTCCAATACCAGTAAATGAATCTAAGCGCGTTCTGTTAGCTTTTTTATATGACGCTTTAAAAACATAAGCTATATCATATTGTTGGCATAGGTTATTTAAATGATTAGCTATTTCAAAACAACTGTCCTCATTCTCGACAATACAAGGTCCGGCAATCAGAAAGAATTGACTATTCAGTTTGGCTATATTTTTTATATCTATCATAATGCCGATACTATCTTTTTGTCATTAAGGCTAATTAATAGTGAAGCTACACTTTTATTTAGTATTGGATGAATAAGGTCTGGAGCTATTTCGTTTAAAGGTTCTAAAACAAAGCGTCTCATGTGCAATAAAGAATGTGGAATTGTGAGATTATCTTCATTAATTATATAATCAGCATAAAATAAGATATCTATATCTATTTGTCGAGGACCCCAATGGTATTCCTTTTTTCGAACAATTAGGTTTTCTAATGACTGAGTTGTATTTAACAATTCATAAGGCGACAAATCTGTTTCCACAATTATACATTGATTATAAAAGTTGGGCTGTTTTTCAACGCCCCAAGCCTGTGTATAATATAATTTTGAACATGAGACAATAGTCCCAATCTTATTATTTATCAAGTCTTTTGCAGTCTCTAAAATCTCTTTGGATTTTCCAATATTAGACCCCAACCCAAGAACTACTTCTTTTTTTACACTTGCCATCTAGGCAAAAATATAATTTTAAGGCATTATGTGCTATATTTGAGCATAAAACAAATGTAAACACAAAGACATGAAAGATATCTTAAAATATATGCTTGGGACCATATTAGGGCTTTTTGGTTTGGCTTTATTTGGCTTTATTCTTCTATTGGGGATTAGCGCAATAGCTGGATCAGGCAGCAAGATAGAGATAGAACCTAACTCTGTACTTTATTTAAGTTTTGAAAAAGGAATTGTTGACCGGGCAAACAAACCTGGGCTTGTTGATATCGATTTTGATGGCAGTAAAAAGAATAAACCCATAAGCGTATCTACAGCTTTAGATGTTTTAGATTATGCAAAAACTGACAATAATATCAAAGGTATATACATGGATCTAAATACTTTTGAGGGAAGCTGGGCAAATATAGAAGAAGTTCGAAATGCTTTAATTGATTTTAAGAGTAGTGGTAAATTCATCATGGCATATTCTAACATATACTCTAACAAGAACTACTATATGGCTTCTGTAGCTAACAATATATATATGGTTCCTAATGGAGGCTTAGTCTGGAATGGTCTAAGTAGGACAATAATGTTTTTTAAAGGGAGTTTGGAAAAACTAGGTATTGAGCCACAAATATTCAAAGTTGGAAAGTACAAGTCAGCAGTAGAACCTTATATTTTAGATAAAATGAGTGATGCAAATCGCGAACAAAACAATTCATTCATGAATTCATTTTATGACCATATGTTAGAAAAGGTTTCTAATGAACGTGATTTAGACATTAGTGCTTTAAAAGATATTGCTGACGAGTTTAAAATACGTGATGATAAAGGGTCTGTAAAACACAAATTAGTTGATGAACTACTTTATAAGGATGAAGTACTTCAAAAAATAAGAGAGGCATTAGGGATTGATGAAGGTGACGAAATATCGTCTATTTGTTTTAGTGACTACGAAAAGTATTACAGGTCAAAGAAAGAACTTGAATTTAACTTGGATAAAATAGCCGTTGTTTATGCGGCAGGTAATATCGTAGATGGTAAAGGGTCTAAAGATGAAATAGGTGGAGCTAGTCTTTCAAAAGTAATTAGAAAAGTGCGTGAAGATGAAAACACCAAAGCTATGGTTCTTCGTGTAAATTCACCGGGTGGTAGCGCACTAGCTTCAGAAATCATATGGAGAGAGGTTGCTTTAACAAAGAAAAAAATGCCCGTTATTGTTTCAATGGGCAATGTAGCAGCATCAGGAGGTTATTATATTTCCTGTCTAGCAGATACTATAGTTGCTCAGCCCAATACAATTACAGGGTCTATTGGCGTATTTGGAATTGTTCCAAATCTAAAAGGGTTATATGAAGACAAGTTAGGTTTGAGCTTTGACATGGTTAAAACCTCCAAATATGGAGACTTTGGAAGTTTATATAGAGCATTCGACTCAAATGAATCTAATATTATTCAAGAAAGTGTAAACAGAATATACGATGTGTTCTTAGGCAGAGTAAGTGATGGCAGAGGTCAAAGCAAAGAAGATATTCATAAAGTTGCAGAGGGGAGGGTTTGGACTGGCCTTCAAGCTAAGGAAAATGGATTAGTAGATGTTATTGGTGGGTTAGAGGACGCTATTAATATCGCTAAAGAAAAAGCTAAACTTGAGGAATATTCTATTTCGAATTATCCTAAATCAGAAAAAAAACCATGGGAGTTGATATTGGAAGCATTAAATGAAAGTGCTTCTGAAACGTTTATAGAAAAAGAATTAGGAGATTATTCTTTATTATTTAAAGAAGTAAAGGCTATTTCCAAATCTAGAGGTATTCAGGCACGTTTACCCTATACTATAAGAATAGAATAATAAGTGCTAGACGAAAAGTCCTTAATTGATATAGGACCTTTAATAACTGGTGAAAGTTTATTTGATCCCTCAAATTTAATACTAAAACCAGCTCCTGGAGGATGCATCAATAAATGTTACAGTTGGTTTTACGGGGCTAAGGAAGGCTTTATTAAGTTAAACCACATTCATAACAGTGATATATTTAAGAAGGAAATCCTAGGTTTAGAGCTTTTGAACTCTTCAGGAATAGAAACCCCCATAAACCTAAGCTATATACAATCTTGTAAATTTGCTTGCTTAAGCATGGACTTAATCAAGTCTTCTTTACCTAATAAAAGATTTTGGGAAGACTTTGCTAGGCAATTATCACTACTACATAAGCACAGTAGTGAAGAATTTGGTTTGGACCACGACAACTATATAGGTAGTATTAATCAAACAAATAGAAAAGACAAGGATTGGGTAAACTTCTTTTGGAACAACCGCATAGAACCACTATTAGAGAAAGCTTTTGATCAACATTTAATTGACAGAAATTTAGTTTTGTCTTTTGAAAGATTCATCAATGAAAGTAGAGCTATATTTCCTATTGAAACTCCTTCATTATTACATGGTGATTTATGGTCAGGCAATTTCATATGCACAACAAAAAAAGAACTCGTTTTAATCGACCCAGCTGTGTATTTTGGTCATCGTGAAATGGAACTTGCATTCACCTGTTTATTTGGTGGATTTGATTCCGTTTTTTACGAAGCATATCAAAATAATTCTCCTTTAGAAAAAGGTTTTTGGAACAGAAAGGACTACTATAATTTATATCCACTTTTAGTTCATTTGTTGCTTTTTGGAAGGTCTTATCTGAATCAGATTTTATCAATTTTGAATCCCTTTCGAGTATAAAGGCGTAATCTTTACTATCTTTGTCTGACCAAAAGCGTCATTATGTCGCCAGCACCTAGGGTAATACTAGATGAAAATCAAATAAAACTAACCATTGACCGAATCTGTCACCAACTGATCGAGTACCATGGTGATTTTTCCAATTCCGTACTAATTGGTATTCAACCTCGAGGAGGTTATTTATCGGACCGAATAAAGAAGAGAATAGATGAGCTAATGCCTAATAATCACCTTAAGTATGGGAAAATTGACCCAACCTTTTATAGAGATGATTTTAGAACAAAAACGGCGCCTATTACGCCGTCAGCAATGGAGCTGAATTTTGTGATTGATAAGCACAAAGCGATATTAGTAGATGATGTTTTTTTTACTGGAAGAACGGTTCGGGCTGCTATGGATGCCTTAATGGATTTTGGGAGGCCAGATAAAGTTGAGCTTTTGGTGCTCATTGATAGAAGATTTAATCGGCATTTACCAATACAGGCGGATTATATTGGAAAAGAGGTTGACTCCGTCATCTCTGAAAAAGTAATTGTTAATTGGGAAATAGAAACAGGAATTAAAGACTCCGTTAGTTTGTATGAATCAGAATAATCATGGAATCACTGAGCGTTAGACATCTTTTAGGAATTAAAAACTTAACTTCAGAAGACATACATCTTATTCTGGAGACAGCAAAGCAATTCAAAGAGGTCATCAATAGACCAATTAAAAAGGTGCCCTCACTAAGAGATGTTACAATAGTGAATTTGTTTTTTGAAAATTCAACAAGAACACGAATTTCATTTGAGTTAGCAGAAAAACGATTATCAGCAGACGTATTAAATTTTTCAGCTAGTAGTTCATCTGTAAACAAGGGAGAAACCTTGTTGGATACAGTAAACAACATTTTGGCAATGAAGGTAGACATGGTTGTTATAAGACATCCTAGCCCTGGAACAGCGATTTATTTATCAAAAAAAATAGATGCTAGTATAATTAATGCAGGTGATGGCACGCATGAGCATCCAACGCAGGCATTACTAGATGCATTCTCTATTCAAGAAAAATTAGGGGACTTAGCTGGAAAAAAAGTGCTTATAATAGGAGATATTATGCACTCTAGAGTAGCTCTATCTAATATATTTTGTCTACAAAAACTTGGGGCAGAGGTTATGCTATGTGGACCAAGAACCCTAATGCCTAATAATATTGAAAGCTTAGGTGTAAGGGTTGAGAACAATCTAAAAAAAGCATTGTCATGGTGTAATGTAGCTAATGTATTAAGAATACAGCTAGAGCGTCAAAACATATCCTACTTTCCGTCCTTAAGAGAATACGCCAACATGTATGGTATAAACAAACAACTATTAAGTGAAATGAAAGATGAATTATTGATTATGCACCCTGGACCTATGAATAGAGGTGTTGAGATTAGTAGTGATGTGGCCGACTCTCCTCAATCAATAATTTTAGATCAAGCACAAAATGGAGTGGCTGTTAGGATGGCTATACTTTACCTTTTAGCCGGCAGGAGGTAAGTAAAAATATATGGCTACTTGGATCCAACCAATAAAAAAACCTAATAATCCGCCGACTAGTTCTACAAACTTAAACTCTTTAGATAATATTTCTATAAGAATACTCTCCATTTTATCTGTAGAGAATTGAGAAACCTTGTCGGTAATCGTCTTGTTTATATCAATATCCTTCTCCATTCCTTCAATAAAAGAATCAACTATTTTAGGCAGTAAAACCTCAATTTCATTCAATAACAGTTCTTTAAGCTGATTTATAAGGCCATCTGTCATAAACATAGTTAACATCGGGAAATGCATTTGCATTTTAGACCTTAGGAACTCATCTAAATGTGCATTTACAACATCGTAAACCTTGCGATTTACATCAGCAATGTCCATATTTTTTTTAATATCCTCAAGACTAAAAAGTTTATCCGCTACTAAAGCTCCTATCTTTTCAGCAAAGACTTTTTGTCTTTTAGGAAATATGCCCTGAATGGTGAGCGGGCCTACTTTAACAGGGTTTTTAGGATTAAATAGCATCTTAATTGCTATATAATTAGTAAGCCACCCAATTAATGCGGCAACAAAAGGTAATAACCAAATCATACTATATATTATTCCAATTTGCTGGATCTTTTCTCCAAGAATTCAACAAGTCCAATTCTTCCTCTTTTATAAAGCCCATTTCTAATGCATAGCCTAAAAGTGAAGAGTAATTACCCAAAGTATCATATGTGCAGTTTGCCTTTTCAAAATTTGCCTCAGCTTCAGGAAATTCATAGGTGAATAAGGCAACCACTCCTAAAGCATTAGGGCATTTTGACCTTACGGCATTTAAAGCCTTTAAACTGCTTTTACCCGTAGATATCAAATCTTCAACTAAAACAACATGATCATCTGAGTTAATAATACCTTCAATCTGTTGACCTTTTCCATGTTTCTTAGGTTCAGGCCTTACATATGCATAAGGCAAGTCTAATATATGAGCTACTAAAGCTCCATGCGCCACACCTGCAGTTGCCACACCTGCAATCTTATTAACTGAGGGGTATTTATCTTTTATTAGCTTAGCTAAAGCCTGTGCTGCAAAGGTGCGTACTTTAGGGTACGACAGCAACATTCTATTGTCACAATAAATAGGCGAATGCCAACCAGAAGCCCATGTAAAGGGGTTTTGAGGTTGTAATTTAATTGCTTTAATTTGTAGCAGTTCTTTCTCTAAAATCATGGCTCACAAATATAAAGTATTTATTCAAAACAATCCCATCTATTTCTTTGATGCTATCAAAGAAAAAAAGTGGGAAATCAAAGAAGATAAGAGCAGTGTAATTCTATCTGACCCAATAAATTGGGAACATGTGATCAGCACTTTAGAAAAAGGAGATTATAAAAAGAAAGTTATAGTAATAGGCGCATTGAATGCTAAATCGCAATGGAAATCTTTCTTAAAACAGTTTAAGCTGATCAAAGCGGGAGGTGGCATTGTGGAATTGCCAAATGGGAAAACCCTTTGGATATATAGAAATAATAAATGGGATCTACCAAAAGGGAAGATGGAAAAAGGAGAGAAATATAGAGTTTGTGCTAAAAGAGAAATACTTGAAGAAACTGGCCTTCCAAGCCTAGATTTGGGTAATAAAATATGTACAACATATCACACATATAACTTAAAAGGTAAAAGGACTTTAAAAAAGACAAAATGGTACTATGCAAGCTACCATAAAGAAGTTAACTTAGAGCCTCAATTAGATGAGGGAATCACGAAGGCAGAATGGATTGAAAAAAATGAAGTAGAAAGCTGTTTAGACAACACCTTTCCTAGTATTGGAGACGTTTACAGAAGCTATTTAAAAAAAGAAATTACTAACTTAGATTAAAATCATAAAAGATGAGTTTAAATAAAGTTGTCTCAGGGGTAGATGAGGCTTTAAAAGGTGTTAAAAGCAATATGACATTTATGCTCGGAGGCTTTGGCTTATGTGGTATTCCTGAAAACTGTATAGCAGCATTAGCGAAAAGTGCCATAACTGGTTTGACGTGCATTTCAAACAATGCCGGAGTAGATGATTTTGGCCTTGGGCTTTTATTGCAAAACAAACAAATTAAAAAAATGATTTCCAGCTATGTTGGTGAAAATGATGAATTTGAACGTCAAATGCTAAGCGGAGAATTAGAAGTTGATTTGATACCCCAGGGATCATTAGCTGAACGTTGTAGAGCGGCTGGTGCAGGAATACCGGCATTTTTTACACCAGCCGGCTATGGCACAGAAGTAGCTGAAGGAAAAGAAGTGCGTGTGTTTAATGGAAAGCCACATATATTAGAAAATGCATTTAATGCAGACTTTGCATTTGTGAAGGCCTGGAAAGGAGATACAACAGGAAACTTAATATTTAAAGGTACGTCTAGAAACTTTAATCCATTAATGGCTATGGCTGGTAAAATTACAGTAGCAGAAGTTGAAGAGCTGGTACCTGAAGGTGAGTTAGACCCTAACTTTATTCATACGCCGGGAATCTTCATTCAACGAATTTTCCAGGGTGATCATTATGAAAAACGCATTGAACAAAGAACAACAAGAAAGGCATAAAATATGTTGGATAAAAATGGAATAGCACAAAGAATAGCTCAAGAATTAATAGACGGAAGCTATGTTAATTTAGGTATTGGAATTCCAACATTAGTAGCCAATTATATTCCAAAGGGCATCAATGTGGAATTTCAATCAGAGAATGGAATTCTAGGAATGGGACCATTCCCAATTGAAGGGCAGGAAGATGCTGACCTTATAAATGCCGGCAAACAAACTATAACTGCTATGCCAGGCGCAGTATTTTTTGATTCTGCTACATCATTTGCAATGATTCGAGGACAACATGTTCATTTAACTGTGCTTGGAGCTATGGAAGTTTCAGAAAATGGAGATATAGCTAACTGGAAAATTCCCGGTAAAATGGTTAAAGGCATGGGAGGTGCTATGGACTTGGTAGCATCTGCTGAAAATATAATTGTTGCAATGATGCATACGAATAAAAAAGGGGAGTCAAAAATTCTTAAAAAATGCACCCTTCCAATAACCGGTGTTAATTGTGTAAAAAAAGTAGTTACAAATCTTTCTGTTTTAGAGGTCACCCCTAATGGTTTTAAATTGTTAGAAAGAGCACCGGGAGTTAGTGTTGAAGAGATTATTAAAGCAACTGAGGCTAAACTAATCATTGAAGGTGAAACACCTGAAATGAAGCTATAAATAACATGAAGGACTATTATATCCAGAATGGTATTTTAGTTAACAAGGCGGCTGATTCAAACCCTATTAACTACATAGGTTCTCCTCATTTACAAGCTCCATTTGAAAGTATACTTTTAAACAAGGGAAAGATTCCCTATTGGGAGTTACATCTAAATAGGATATATTCTCATTTAGAAAAAGGCGCACTTTCGCAATTTTTTCATAAACCCACCTTGCTTAATGAAACACTTAGGCTAATAAAAGAATATTCTGCTGAGAATGGAAAAATTAAAATTGTATTAGATTCTAAAAATAAAGAATACTACATCGGATTTAAGCCTTATGTTAATTCAATAGAAGAAAGAGCAAACAAGCCACTAAATATTCATATATCGAATAATAGATTAGAAGAATATAGTTTGAAATCCAAATGTAGTTTATACGGCATTCAAAAGAAATGTATTGATGATAATTACGATGAAGTACTATTACTTAATAATGAAGGATTAATTGCTGAAGGACTTTTTTCGAACCTGATTTTTATTAAAGACAATTGCCTTTATTATGTACATGAAGACAAATGCATGTTAAGCGGAATAATGCAAAATCAAATAATTGAAATTGCTAAGAAAAACAACATACAACATAAAGAGGTAAATGGTTTGTCTTTAAATGATCTCAAAAATGTAGATATGTGTGCTCTTTGTAACTCAGTGCAAGGTTTTCGAATTATTGATAAAATAAGCTCACTTTCCCATAAAATTGAATATACTCCTAAGTCTTATAAGATATATCATTTTATTGTTAGGCATTTAACAAGGCGTTTGTGCTAAATATTCTAGCTATTAGTAATTCCTTTTTGTAACTTATCATTTCTTACAAAACATATTACCATGAATAAAAACTTGCTCCCTCTTTTTGGTGTTTTTTTATTTTTAACCTTACATACTACGACTCTTTTATCTCAGCCCATTATGGGGCCTGGTACTTCAGTAGACCCTCCAACCGAGTTTAAAGGTGAGGATGGTTATGTCCCAGAGGGCCTCAACTATCAGGCAGTTGCTAGAAATGAAGCTGGAGAATTGCTTGCAAATCAGCGTATAGGTATTCGTGTAGAGCTCTTGCAAGGAGAGACCGGTAACGAAATAGAATTTAGAGAAATACATCATGTTAAAACAGATGCTAGAGGTCAGTTTACTTT
>CAJXBJ010000073.1 GCA_913050195.1 uncultured Saprospirales bacterium | reverse complement strand
TATCAGCCAAGCTTAAGCCTTAATGAAGAGCAGGGTATTAGTTGTTATGGAGATTCAACGGGCATAATTAAAAGTAGTTCCAATATGTTAGGTACCCTTGAATATACTTGGTTTGGAGGTGATACTATTAAACACGATACTTTATTACAGAAAGTAGATAGTATATCTAATTTAGGTTCTGGATGGTATTTTTTAAATTTAAAGGATTCTAATAACTGTATAATTAGTGATAGTATTTTAATTAGCTCACCGGATTCGTTGAAAATTCAATTATCTATTGCTCAGCTAATAGAGTGTCAAGGAGATACCAATGCAAGTTTACACTTGAGTATTCAAGGCGGTCTTAGTAACTACTCTACTTATTGGTCAAATAGTATCCAAAATGTAAATATACAGTCGGCTGATAGTCTTTTGAGCTTGAGCTCAGGGACTTATTCTGTTACAGTAGAGGATGATAATGCTTGTCAAAAAACACAAAGCATTGTAATTCCACATGTGGATTCTATAGAGCTTAATATACAAGCCTTAGAAAATACCCCATGTACAGGTGTTTCCTCTGGACGTGTTGTTTATAGTTTAGAGCAAAAAAACACATTATATTCTGTGCAATGGCTGGATGCTGCTAATCAAGTTGTTAAAAACAATAACTTAAGTATGTCTGTTGTTGACACTTTATTAGGCTTAAGTCATAGCTGGTATTACATCCAGGTGACAGACTCCAATAATTGTATTTTGAGCGATAGTGTGTTTATTGATACTGTTTATTCTTTAGATCTACAACTAGCAGGCAAGCTGAGTCTAGATTGTAGTAGCGATAGTAATGCAAATATTTATGCACAATTAAATCAGACTTCAGGCCCATATACTTTTATTTGGAATTATCAAGATACTATTTTGAGTATGCAGGCAATGGATAGCTTATTAGACCTGAAAGCAGGATTTTACCATTTAAGGGTTGAGGATGGTTCACTTTGTTCTGTAGAGGACTCTATTTTTGTTTCTGCTCCACGGCCATTGGAAATAACCAATATTCAAATAGATTCAGTACAATGTTATGGCTTTCAAAATGGAAATTTAGAATTAGAGATTGAAGGGGGAACACCTTATTATGAAACACAGTTTTTTCAAATTGGGGTATATAATGTAGATCAAAATATTTCGAGTGATACTATTTTTCAGAAAACAAATCTTAAAAAAGGGGACTATGTTTTGATATTAAGGGATAGCTTAAATTGTTCTAGAATAGATACCTTATCTATTTATCAACCAGATTCAATGATGCTAAGTATTATACCTATTGACTCTAATCTGTGTTATGGAGATAGTATTGCAAGTGTTCAATTCGTTATAAATGGAGGTGTCGATCAATATAAAGCTTATTGGTATTTACAATCTGTTCTTATAGATTCATCAACAAGTATGCTATCTGATTCTGTATCAATTAATTCTTTAAATAAAGGGGATTATAGATTAAATGTTTATGACGACAATCTATGTTCAATAGTCGATAGCTTTTCAATTTTAGAACCAGATTCATTAAGTGTTAGTGCGCTTAGTATAAACACAAATCTTTGTTATGGTGATAGCAATGCGTCATTTAAAATTAATTATTCCGGTGGCATAAATCCTTATGATTTGATTTATTACAATGCTGAGGATACAATTGGTCTAGTGTTCGGTTCAAGTGCGTCTCAAGATAGTCTTAATGGTTTATCAGCAGGCACCTATTATTATTTAATTAAAGATGCTAATTCATGCAGTTATTTAGATTCTATTTTGATTGATCAACCACCTTTTTTAGATGTTCAGTCTAGCATGGTTCAAGAAAGTTGTTTAATGTATTGTGATGGAGAAATTAGTGTTCAGGGTATTGGTGGTAGTCCAGGCTATCAATATCAATGGTCTAATTTAACTTTGGGTGCAATAATTGATAATCTTTGTCCTGGCCAGTATTTCCTTACTACAACAGATTTAAACAATTGTGAGAGACAAGATACTTTTGAGATTATAGCTCCAGACTCTATTTTACCAACCATTAAAGTCCTAAATTCTTGTCAGGATAGTATAGTGTCATTTAATGCATCTGTAAATAGTGGAAATATTTTACAATGGAATTGGGATTTGGGAAATGGTAATTTGGCTGGAGGGGACACTATATTTACAAATTATGATAGTGTAGGGCTTTATGATGTTTGTCTTAAGGTTATAACGGATTTGGGTTGTAAGGATAGTGTTTGTGATAGTGTTGAAGTTTATCCAAATCCGGATTTTTATGTTCAATCAGACACATCAAATGGATGTGCACCTCTTCAAATTTTATTTAGTGCAATAAGTGGAGATAGCAATTTAATATATTATTGGGATTTTGGAGATGGAGATACCTCAAGCTTAAAGAATCCGTTTCACCTTTATCAAAATAGTGGTCAGTTTGATTTGTTGGCAATGGTTCAAAATGAATTTGGATGTAAAAAACAATGGATAGAAAGTCAATATGTGCATGTGTATCCAGTGCCGACATCTGCTTTTTCGGTCAGTAAATCTGTTATGAAAGTAACGGATGGGAATATTGAAATAAATGATCAATCTATTGGAGCTAATAATTGGGTGTATTATTTTGGTAATGGTGATAGCCTTCTATTTAATAATGTTTTATATGAGTATACGGATACTGGTTTATTTAATATAACTCAAATTGTTAGTAATGATTATGGTTGTTTGGACTCTAGTTCTATTTTGGTTGAAGTCGAACCCGATTTAAGGATATTTATGCCTACAGCTTTTACGCCAAACAATGATGGTATTAATGATTCTTATGGACCAGTAGGTAGGCTAGGGGAAATTGATGAATTTTATTTTTCTATATACAATAGATGGGGTGATCGCTTATTTGAAACAAAAAGTGTTGATGAAAAATGGGATGGGATGCATGGAGGAGAAATAGCTATTCAAGGAGGATATGTTTATCAATTAACTATAAGAGCAACATGGGGAGAGTCATATGAATATTTGGGAAATTTTCTATTAATTCATAAATGATAAATTGTTTAGATGAGTTTGTAGTATCTTTGTGAAGCCTATTTGATATGTCAGTCTTTAAGTCTTTCTGTATTGTCTTGTTGTTCTTACAAGCTCTGATTTTACAAGGCCAAATTTATGGGCCAAATGCCTTGGATTCTATGAGCACTAATTATTCAAATGGTAGTCCAAACGATCTAATTTATATGTATTGCTCACCTGTTTCAAACGGTAATCAATCTTTCGGAGAGCTTTTTGCCTTTTCACCGAATGGTCCAGGTAATTATAACTTTGAATGGCTTGTATATGACAAAAGTGTACATTCATATGCGCCATATCAAATAGAGAATAATGTGCCGTTTTCAAATTTAACGAACTTGAGTAGCGGTGGCTATAGAGTAGTAGTGAAGGATTTGTCAAATAATCCTATTGCATGCTATATGGCATGGGTTTGGGTAGCTACTAAAAATATTAATATTAATCCGTTATCTCCAGGTTGTACAGCTTTTACAATTAATTCTACCATTAGTGCTGAGGATTTTGTGTATTACAATCCACCACCTATGCCTTTTACTATTGATGCAAATACTCAGATTACAGTATGTATAGATGCAGTTCATACCTATGTGTCTGATTTAGGATTTTATTTAGTTGGTCCAGCAAGTTGTGGGAGCCCAACTATGACTTTAGCTCCAAATCCAGGCGCCATTGGTAATTTCCCTGTCTGTAATTCTGGGCAAAATATTAATAATTTATGTTTTACAACTTCTGTAGCGACGTTGTTTGATGTATGCAGCGGTTCGCCGCCATATACTCCTACAGGTAATTATGGGTCATATGATCCGTGGTCCATGATATATGGGTGTGATGCGACATCAGGCGGATGGTCTATTCAAGTATATGATTGTATCAGCTCTGACGTTGGAGCTTTAACGCATGTCTCATTAACTTTTTCTGGTAACTCTTCATGTGGGCCATCTACTTTAACCTATGATTCTGGAAACATTAATTCAAGTATCAATGATAATTCATGTGATCCTAATTCAGCCTCAATTTATACTGTTCCTTTGGCAGAAGTTGACTCCTTTGTTTTGAGTAATCCTTATACTTATTTGTGGACTTCAGATAATTCATCTTTAATAATTAATAATGCTGCATCAACCTTAAATCCACTTATTGATCCTGCTCCTACACAAGACACTTGGTTTTATCTGACTGTTACAGATAGTTTAAATTGCGTGGCTGTAGATTCTGTCTTTTTTCATTATCAGTCAACGGTTGTCCCAGTAATTTCTGGAACTCTTTCAAGTTATTGTTCAAATGAATCTCCGGTTATGTTTAGTGCAACGCCATCAGGGGGAGCCTGGTCAGGTTCAGGAATGACTAATGCTACATTTGATCCGTCTCAGTGTGCACCAGGAATTAATACAATTTATTACACCATACAAGGGCAATGTCCTGCAATAGATAGTGCTCAGATAGAAATATTTGAGTTGCCAGATATTTTATCAGCTATTGACCATGAAAGTTGTCAGAGCTTTTGTGATGGTAATATTACGTTAAACAGTACGCTTGGATTAGGGCCTTATCAATATAGTATAGATGGTGGTAGTACATTTAGTGCAAATAAGCAATATAATGGTTTATGTCCTGGTGTTTTTGATCTTGTAGTTATAGATGATAATGGTTGTAAGGATTCTTCTAGCTTAACCATCTTATCAGCACCAGCATACTCTCATACAACAACTTCCTATCAAGACACGTGCTCTCAAGAGAGAGGACAAGCTATAGTTGATATTATAGGAGGAACAGGCCCTTATGATTACGTTTGGTCTGATGGGCAACAACTATTGGACTCAACAATAGGTACTAATTCTAGTTCAAATAGCCTGATAAATCTTATTGGGCAGAAATATTATGTTACAATTACGGACGCAAATGGTTGTGAAATTGATGATAGTATAGTAGTGAACTCTACTCCAATATTGATTGGGTTAATTCCAAGTATACAATCCCCTAGTTGCTATGGAGTTAATGATGGATCTCTAGTAGCAAGTGTTATTGGAGGTATCCCCCCATACGTATATCAGTGGAATAATGGGCAAATAGGGGCAAATATTTCCTCTTTGTTTGGTGATAGTACTTATACCTTAGTGGTGACTGATTCTGTAGGTTGTTCTGCAACAACCAGTGTTTACATACCTAATCCAGATACGGCCATTGTGCTACCATTTTTAGAACATGAAAAGTGTGATAAGGGAAATGGTCAAATAGGATTAAGTGTTCAGGGTAATAATGGACCGTTCTCTTATTTTTGGAGTCAAGGTTTAGGTAGTAGCTCGTTCATAGCTAATTTATCTTCAGGTAATTACACGGTAACAATTACTGATAAAAATAATTGCACGAGTATAAAAACATATACAGTAAACAATATTCCTGCACTCTCTGGTGCAATGACAATAATTGATCATTGTTTTGGAGTAAGTGTGGCTTTAGATGGTACAGCCTCAAATTCAGGCATACAAAACTGGTCTTGGACAACAGGTGATGGTGCTAATTTGGATGGGCCTTCTCCAACACATATTTATTCAGATACAGGTACATATATTGTTCAATTAGTCACATTAGATAGTAATCAATGTACTGACACCTTATCAACACAGGTTGTAGTGCATCCGAATCCGGAAGTTTATTTTTGGGCCTTGGATACTGTTTTCTGCGATTCAGGTTTAGTGCAATTTGTAGATTCTGTCATTACTGATCCCAACGCAACTTATGTATGGAGCTTTGGTGGGATTGCTAATATTACGGGGAACTCGCCAACATGGTACTATTCATTGCCTGGAATATATAGCGTCTCTTTAAAAGTCACATCTAGTTTTGGTTGTGAGACTGTTGCAACAAAGCAAGGGTATGTCAATATTCTTCAGAGTCCTCAAGCAAGCTTTATTACGAATCCAAGTGTTACTACAATTTTAGAACCAGATATAGATTGTCAAGAAAATGGAATAGGAGGTGATGACTTTAAATGGTTTGTATGGGCTGACTCTGTGAATATAGGACCAAGTATGACCTATGCTTTTCAAGATACGGGTGTTCATCAAATTGGTTTAGTAGTTTCGGATACTTTTGGATGTACTGATACAGTATGGAATGACGTTTATATTGCACCGGATTATAAAATTTATTTGCCTAATGTGTTTACACCTGATGGAGATGGTGTTAATGATCGTTTTGTGCCTATAGGTAAGACTGATGGTATTAAAGAATTTAAAATGTATATATATAACCGTTGGGGTGAGGAAATATTTCTTACCGAAGACCTTTATCAAGGTTGGGATGGCACATACTTTAATTCTGATCAAACGGTTCCTGATGGGGCTTATGTTTACTATATTCAAATTAGAGACTATTTAGAGGTAAATGATGATTATCATGGTATAATCTTCAAACTTGAGTAAAATGAGAGAACTGCTTATTCTAACCGTAGTTATAGGTTTAATAGGGTCGTGTAATCTATATAACTCCAATACTATGAAAACGTATAAGTCAAATGATGCCCATTCTTATGCAATCCAGGAAGAGGCTTATGTAAAGCATTTGGATATAAGTCTAGAAGTTAATTTTGATCTAAAAAGTATTAAAGGTGAAGTTATTTATGATATTGTAGCTGATACCTTTGCGCAAAAAATACTTTTTGATACGAGAGATTTGAATATTCATGGGGCTTTTATTTTGGACAAGGATCATTGGCAAAAAGTAGCTTTCAATATGGGTTTGGAGGATAATACATTTGGTCAGTCTTTGAGTATTCCGATAAATTCTCAGACGCAAAAGGTTAAAATTTCATACACGACTAAACAAGATGCAGCAGCTTTGCAATGGTTAACAAAGGAGCAAACAGCAGGTGGGGATTATCCATTTCTATTTACTCAATCTCAAGCAATATTAGCACGTACTTGGCTTCCTTGTCAAGATAGTCCTGGAATTCGAATGACCTACACTGCTAAAGTAAAGGTTCCCGATTATTTAATGGCTGTAATGAGCGCAACAAACGTAAGGAAAAAAAGTAAAGATGGTGTTTATCATTTTAAAATGGAACAGCCTATTCCTTCATATTTGATGGCTTTGGCTGTAGGGGATTTAGTTTTTGATACGATAGGACCTAGGACAGCAGTCTATGCAGAAGCAGAGTTGATAGATAAAGCGGTATATGAGTTTGGGAATATGGAAAAAATGCTTGAGAGTGCAGAAGCTTTATACGGTCCTTATAAATGGGATCGTTATGATGTTATTGTTTTGCCACCAAGCTTTCCTTTTGGTGGCATGGAGAACCCACGTATGACATTTTTAACCCCCACAATTATTTCAGGGGATCGCTCATTAACATCTTTGATTGCTCATGAGTTAGCACATTCTTGGTCAGGCAATTTAGTGACTAATGCTACGTGGGATGATTTTTGGTTAAATGAAGGATTTACAGTGTATTTTGAAAGGCGAATTATGGAATCAATAAAAGGTAAAGAATATGCTGAGATGTTAGCTCTCCTTGGATACCAAGATCTAGAAAAAACACTAGAGGCGATGGGGGATAAAAATAGAGACACACATTTGAAGTTAAATTTAGATGGAAGAGATCCAGATGATGGACTTACGGATATTGCTTATGAAAAAGGATATTTCTTCATAAGGGCTTTGGAGGACTACCATGGTAGAAAAAAGTGGGATAGTTTTTTAAGACAGTATTTTGAAGAAAATGCATTTAAGACGATGAATACAGAGGAGTTTTGTTCATACTTGAAAACTAATTTAAGTATGTCAGATGAGGACTGGACTAAAGTGCGATGTGAAGAATGGATTTATGGTCCAGGTATTCCTGATAAGAATATAAGACCAGACTCAGATCGTTTTACTCAAGTTGATAATTTAATGTTACATTGGTTTGAAAACGGTGATTTAGGCAATTTAATAAAGAGTTCACAGCATTGGAGCACACACGAATGGCTACATTTCTTGAGGCACTTACCTAAAGATATATCAAGTGAACAGCTAATATCACTTGACATGGCTTTTGGGCTTACAAAATGTAGTAATAGCGAGAAGGCATTTGCATGGTATATTCAAACAATAGAGTTCGGTTATGAAGCTGCAGAGCCTGCGATAGAAGCTTTTTTAATTTCTGTAGGGCGGCGAAAGTTTTTGACACCACTTTATGCATCACTTATTCAACATGGCAAAAAAGAATTTGCCTTGAAGATATACAAGCAAGCAAGACCTATGTATCATGCAGTTTCTAAGGAAACTATGGATGAGTTACTAGGTTTGACAGATTTCTCTTAGCCTAAAAAAGGATAACGATAGTCTTTGGGTGGTACAAATGTTTCTTTGATTGTTCTAGGAGAAACCCATCTATATAAATTTTGTTTTGCTCCAGCTTTATCATTTGTTCCTGATCCTCTTCCACCACCAAAAGGTTGTTGGCCAACGACCGCACCAGTTGGTTTATCATTAATGTAAAAGTTGCCTGCAGCATTTTCTAAAGCCTTAGCTCCAGTTTCAATTGCATAACGATCTTGTGAAAAGATAGCCCCAGTCAAGGCATATTCATTATCATTGGCTAACTTTAATACAGTTTCCCATTCACTATCTTCATAAACAAAAACTGTTAATACTGGTCCAAATATTTCTTTAACCATAGTCTCATAATTTGAGTCTTTAGCTAAAATAATAGTTGGATCTACAAAGTATCCTTGACTTTTGTCACATTTTCCTCCAAAGATTACATCGGCCTGAGATGACTCTTGAGCTCTATCAATAAATCCTTTTATTTTATCATAAGATCGTTCATCAATAACGGCATTTACAAAGTTAGATGTGTCTTCTACACTGCCTACTTTTATACTTTCTATATCTTCTTTTAAATAGCTTTTTACTTCCTCCCACATACTTTGGGGTACATAAGCTCTTGATGCAGCTGAACATTTTTGACCTTGATATTCAAAAGAACCCCTAATCATAGCTGTTGCTAAAGCTTTTCTATCAGCTGAAGGATGGGCAACAATAAAGTCTTTGCCTCCTGTTTCACCAACAATGCGTGGATAGTATTTTAAGGCATCAATATTCTGACCAACACTTTTCCAAATATGCTTAAAAGTTGCTGTAGAGCCTGTAAAATGTATGCCTCCTAACTCTGGATGAGCAAAACATACATCTCCAGCAACTGGTCCTGGAGTATGAATAATATTTATAACACCGTCTGGTACTCCAGCCTCTTTAAAAAGATCCATAATTACTTTTGCTGAATAAATTTGTGTTTCAGACGGTTTCCAAACAATGGTATTTCCCATCATAGCTGGAGCAGCACAAAGATTAGCACAAATTGAGGTGAAATTAAATGGAGTAATAGCAAATACAAAGCCCTCTAATGGTCTATAATCTAATCTATTCCACATGCCTTCTCCTGACTCTGGTTGTTCCATATAAAGTTCTGTCATGAATTGTACATTGAACTTGAAAAAGTCAATCATTTCACAAGCAGCATCAATTTCTGCTTGAAAAACATTTTTTGATTGTCCTAGCATTGTAGCTGCATTCATGCGATCTCTATATGGTCCTGCTAATAAATCAGCAGCCTTTAAAAAGATAGAAGCTCTGTGCTCCCAAGAAGTATTGGCCCATCTTTCTTTTGCGTTTAATGCTGCTTCAATCGCTTGTTTAACATGGCTTTTATCACCATAATGATAGTGTCCAAGGCAATGCTTTATTTCATGAGGGGGATGAATTTTAATTTGATTATTTGTTCTTATTTCTTTTCCATTTATAATCATTGGTATATCTGTCGATTCAACTTTCATTTTCTCTAAACAACTCATTAGAGATTCACGCTCTGGACTTCCTGGAGCATAAGATTTCACCGGCTCATTTATAGCTGCGGGAACTTCAAAAAATGCATTTGCCATGTTAAATTATTTTTATTTGACCCCAAATTTAGATTTTTTATAATGAAGCCTCAAGTACTTGAAAAG
>CAJXBJ010000072.1 GCA_913050195.1 uncultured Saprospirales bacterium | reverse complement strand
GTAGGAGAAATGGTAGCTAATAGACAGGGAAATAAAATAGCTGAGGCTGTTACACATAGCACTAACCCCAGCTCAATGACATCAGGCATACTACTGTATGATTTTGATTCTCGCACCGGAGTTGTATCTAATAGTGTTTTGCATCAAGGAGCCCTATCAAGTCATAGGATTTTTTATGGATGTGCTTTCTCCCCAGACGACACAAAACTGTATTTCGGTGTAACAGATATTATGAATAATCTTCTGCGAATTAGATTTGATGATCTTGACAATTGGACACCAATAACAACACCAACAACAATCTTAGATACTTTTATACTTCAAAGCCCCTTGCCTATGATTGGAGGCTTTAAGTTAGGGTCTGACGATATGGTATATTTTACGACTTATATGTGGGGTGCGCACTCCGGTTATTTACATGCAATATGTGATCCTAATAATTCATCAAACCCTGACTTACGGCTTAATTACATAGATTTAGGTGGGCAAAACAGCATGGTCGGTTTGCCGCATACATATATTCACAATTACCAATCTTATGAAGATATTGCAGGTTTTGATCAATTTGATGTTTGTTTGGGAGATGAAGTAAGTCTTGGCTGCACAGAGTGCTTTTATTATCCAATAAATTATGCATGGAAACCAATAGATTTAGTATATAATCATGAAGATAGCGTAACAAATTCTTTACCTATTCAATCTGACACCATTTTTATTTTAGAAATGTATAGTCCTTGTGGTGAAGTTATTAATAGGGATACTGCATTAGTGAATACTTTGGACTGTGATTTTCCAGATATTTATATTCCTTCAGCTTTTTCACCGAATAGTGACGGTGCTAATGATGTTTTTTATGTGAGGGGGTCAGATCTAGCTCATTTTGAGCTTAAAATTTACGATAGATATGGAGTGCTAGTCTATGAATCTAATGATATGTCCGCTTATTGGGATGGCACTTATAAAGACAAAAACCTTTCATCACAAGTGTTTATCTATTCTCTTGATATTGAGAGTCTAGCAGGTCATAAAGAAAAATATAAAGGGGATTTAACTTTAATCAGATAGAGAATTTATTGATTTCTGATTGAAGTTGATGATAGTATTGTCCGACATCATAACCATCAATCAGAGCATGGTGAACCTCAACAGCAACAGGCATTTTATATCTGCTGCCCTCTTGAAAATATTTGCCAAATACAATTCGAGGAATATCTTCACTTTGCCCTTTATTAAAAGCATTTGTGAAGCTTGTAAATTGCACCCATGGGATACTGGAGTAATATGTCACATTGGCTAAGCTGTCAATGGAGTTTAGTTGAGGGTTTTCTTTAGCTTTTTTTATAAGTATTGAGGCAGATTTTAAAAATGCCTCTAGCGTGGTTTTATAATCAAAAAGCACATAGGTAAATGTTTTGTTTTCATGGAAAATAGTAGAGGAAGGGTGACAATAATCATATAAACGAACTTCATCTTTCTGCATTCTTAATCGAAAAGCATCAACATTATTAATGGCGTTCATAGAGCAGAACAATGACAGTAAGAAAAAAGAGGTGTTATTACGTTTAGAGAAATTTATTATTTCTGTGACATCAACATCTGCCGTAAGGCTAAAGTATGGTTTGTTGTAATCCTTGTAAAAACAATAATGCTCTTTTCTAGCCCAAGAATCAATATCAATTAATTTGTATGGAGCGTTTGAGACAGTGTGTTTTGACATAACGATTATTTTAGAAGATGAATGCTTACTGTAGCACAATCTTCTGAAGGAAAGTAGTATTTAAATGCTGGGTCAGCAACTAATCCAGCATTAGAAGAGCACTTTAAAAAAACCTCTTTCTCAACTATGTATTGATCAGAATAACCATGGGTTCCATCATAAGCCGTAACAGCAGTTTCACCTAGCTTTGAGGCAGTTAGTATAGGGGCCAAAGAATGTAATTCAATAACAATTAAGCCAAAACGTTTTAAATATGGTTTCCACTTTGAAAAATGCTCAGTTAAATTGCACTCCACTTCATCATTAGGAATAAAGCGCCCTCTATAAGCAAATGCACCTGTTGAATTAGATGCAGGATAGGGGCCCGAAAATGTCGGTTTTTGATAAATGCGGTTATGGTCTAAAAATGAGCGAACATTCAATAGATCACCGAGATTTACATCATACCTTTCTTTAAGGTCTTTGGCATATTCTTCTGGTTTTGATATATCAGCATATAAAAACTCAGCTTCAATATTTTGTTGTGCTAAGTTTTCTTTTGATGCAATTAATGCGGCTTTGTTAAGGTCGGCACCGATTAGATGTAAATAATGTGTTTCTAAATGTTTTCCTCTTAAAGTTTCATTTTCTATTAAGTTAAAAAGGTGCCCTAATAAAGCTCCATTTCCACATCCCATATCGGCAATGCCTGCTGGCTGTTCATCTAACGGTCTATTAAATATTTCTTTAACAATTTCATCCACTTTGCCAAAATAAGCGCCGTGGGCTCCACCACTCCCCCATACATTCATGGTTCTATTTACATGAATTTCAGCTGTGTTTTCTGCTCTGTTCCATAAACATGTAGGGTCGCCATATAGTAGTTCATCTAGCCTGTTAAACATCGGTAAGTAGGAGACCGTTACACCATAAGCGCTAGACCTATCAAAAAATGCACTTCCGTAATCATTGGGTGTAAATACCGTATTGCTTAGTTTTCCCCATTTAAGGGATGCCATCAATTCAAAAAGGGAGAAGATGCTATCTCTAACTCCTTCAAATTTATTAGCATCCAAGCCTGTTTTGTTTAGGTGATCTCCCATGCCAAAATAAACAAGCATAGGCCCGAGAATTAAACCACATAGGTGTTGGTGTATTTGATAGTCTTGATCTGTTTTTAAATTATTTCCAAATTGAATAATTGAAGAAATAGCTCTTTGAGAAAGGGTCTGGTCACTTAAAAATTCATTGAATTCGATTAGCTTTGGGATTATGGGTCTAAGGTTCTCATATATAGCTAATTGTTTAATGGCACTTTTTCCTTTATTTGTGATGCAAAAGAGGCAATCATTATCAATAATTTCTTGCAAAAGCCAACCTTGAGAACAGCATAGTCTAAGTGCAACATTCAAATAGGCCTTATTGGTGTTATGATTCTCGCAAATAGTATTGAGGCTTTGCTTTTCAGCAGATAGAAAAGAGCTTAGTGTTTTATTTTTCTCTAATGCAAGACAGCTAGGTATAGTAGCTATTCCATCCAAATGACGGAACAAAGTGTTTCTTACTTTTTTTCTATCCTCTTTGTTTAATGGCATTTATTAAAATACAAAAAAGAGGATAAACTTCTAAAGTTACATTCAAAACAAATTATAAATTAACCATGAGGTGCCTATAACACTTGAGCTTAAAACACTGCCAACTATAAGACTGATAAGCAGAGCGCCCATTTCTACTAATTGACCTATAAGAGGTATAGGTTTTCCCATAATGACTAATGGTTTTATAATTAAGAAAACAGCAATAATCATAATAATAACTCCAGCTAGCCTTAAACTCCAAGTAATTGAAGCATTATCTTCATGGCCTTGTTCAATCATTTGGGCAATATCAAGTGTTCCATAGTTCAAATAAGCAATTTGACTATCATCAATCTTAAACGGTATTATACTGCCATCTGCTTGCAGTCCCATAACACTAACTGTCGATTTAGGGATTGCTTCAAAATAGACTCTTATATCTCCAATTGCCGGCCTTTGAAGTGTTCCTCTTCCAATAAATGCTATGTTACTGCCTCCGTCTGGATAAAGCTGTAATTCATTTGATGCAGCACTTTCAGGAATTGAAATTGGCTGCCATTGGTCTAGCTTTTGCACAAAAACATTATGCAGTCTAAAGCTGTCTAAGAAAACTTGGTTAGAGGATTCTGTAAAACTCTCAATAGGGAAGCTCTCTGGATTATAATAGCTTCTGTCATCAAAACTGTACGAGCTAATTAAGCTTTGAGACCATACTTCATGGTAAGAATATCTGGTAATTGAAGTTTGACTACCGTCAGGGTTTTCTTCTTTAATTGTTTGTCGGTTCTCTTTCCATTGATACATCTCCACTATTCTCTTTAGCCGCAAGGCATTTATAGAAACTCCAAACTCAAAATCTTCCATTAATTGATTGCTAACAGCCTCACCATTCAAATGTACAAGCTTACCATTGTTTTCATCTAATGCATTATTGCTCTCTATGTGAGTGGCTGTATTTTTAGTAAACTCTAGTTTCTCTGCTTCTTCAACAGCTCTGCTTTCATTGTACCACAAAAGAGCAGTTGCAATTAGTATAAGAAAAAAGCCTAACCCCATACCGAAATAGGACTCTATTAATCTATGGAACCAGCTTTTATGGGTCACACGGTAATGTTCATTATACATTTGAAGAGAATTTAATCAATAAAGGTCTTGAGCATATAGGCACTTTCATCCGTAATAAGTTCAACCATATATCTTCCAGGTTTGAGATGAAAGCTTGATAGTAAGATTTTTGGAATCTTATTACTGATTTTTCTTAAATGAAATAGTTTGCCTGCTTCATTATAAATGCTCACATTAAGAGGTTGCCCCTTTATATGGGTCCAGTCAACAAGAACAGTCATATCATCAACAGGATCTACAGATAGTTTTGGGCTAAACCTTGCAAAATTTTCATTCACTTGTGCAGATTGAATCGCTGCATTTTCTCTTTTTTTATCTTCAAGTACTTGACTTTCTAAATCAGAGTAGTCGTCTAACCAAGAAGCGTCCTGAGAGCTTAAGCTAGTAGCTAGAGAAAACATAATAAGCGTTACAAGGTAATGCATAAGTTATATCTTAATTTATATTGAAGTTAATAATCATTTGATCAATAAAGAAATACGCCATTTGAAAAAAATGGTTACTTATTACTTTTTTCTTAGATGAATAAAAAAGTAATGAGCATTTCATTTTGTTGTATCTTGGCTTGTATGTTAAAGTCTAGCCTAAAATTGTTTAAGTCAGCCAATAGTGTTAGTCTGTCAATAGCTCTTTTATTCTTTATTTTGCTTTTTTCTTCTTGTGGAAATGAGCAGCAATCTTCTGAAAATTTGGCTAGTTTGGAAAAAATAGAGACTTTTAAACTGAAACAAGTGCTTGATATAAGTGGTTGGACAATAGAGGGGGATACATTTAACTTATCGGATTTAAAGGGTAAATCCGTATTTGTATGTGTATGGGCTAGTTGGTGTAAGGCATGTAAATCCGAGATGCCCTTTTATCATCAACTGTTTCTATCAAATAAAGATACCAGTCTTGTTTTTTTATCTATATCTGTAGATGATAATAAAGATTTATGGGAAAGAGCTTTAGACAAAATAAAAGTAGGTGGTCTTCAGGTGATTGCTAAAGGAGGTTCAAATGCATTATTTATGAAGGAATATAGTTTTTCGATGATACCTCAATATATGCTTATTGATAGGAAGGGAAGAATAATTACTTTGAATGCTCCTATGCCCTCTTCCTATGAAATTAAAAAGGCCTTAAATAAATTGAAGTCATGAGAATATTTTTTGCCATTATTTTTTATATGTCTTTGCTGTCATTTTCTTTTGGACAGTTTAATGGTTTAAGTTGGAAAAAAAACTATGGAGGAAGTCAATTTGATTTTTTAGGGAATACTATAGAGACAAGTGATGGTGGTTATTTGCTAATAGGTGGAACGAATTCAAGCGATATTAATGTAAGTGGCTGGCATGTAGGCTATGATTTTAATAATGATCCTCACTGGGACGCATGGGTAGTGAAGCTCGACAATAAAGGCAATATCGAATGGCAAAAATGTTTAGGAGGAAGCGATTATGATTTTGCGGTGGATGCTGTAGAAGCAGCTAATGGAGATTTATATGTTGCTTGTTATTCAAAGTCAACAGATGGTGATGTGAGCTTGCCTAAGGGAGATGATGATTTTTGGTTAGTAAAGCTTAGCTCGTTAGGCTCAATTATATGGGAGCGTTCTTTTGGAGGTAGTGATGATGATAATGTTAAAGCAATAGAACTGCTCAGTGATGGAAGTCTACTTTTAGTTGGTGACACTAGATCGTCAGATGGTAATCTGAATGGAAATAATGGTTCTAGAGATGGCTGGGTTGTTAAGGTTAATTCCCAAGGTTGGTTACAGTGGCAAGCGCATTATGGGGGTAGTAGCTCTGATAATTTTCAGGCAGCCATAGAGCTTACAAGTGGAGATTTGTTAATTATTGGTTCAAGCAGGTCAAGTAATGGAGATTTAAACTCTAATGCAGGTCAAACAGATGCTTGGGTTTTAAGATTGAATGGTGCAAATGGACAGTTGATCGGCAGTAATGAGTTTGGCGGATCTGGGTATGATGTTTTTTACAGAGCGATAGAGAAAAGCGATGGATCCATAGTCTTAATAGGCAGTTCTTCATCATCAAATGGAGATGTAGTAGGGTGGCACAGTGGAACAATAAATGGTCAAAATACTAGCGATGCATGGGTTGTTGGTATAGCATCGTCATTAGGGATGCAGTGGCAAAAGTGCATTGGAGGAAGTGGGGAGGATGGTTTATATAATGTGTTGGAAAACAGTAATGGCAATTTAGTGATTGTTGGTGCTACTAATTCTTCAGACGGGGATTTAAATGGATATAATTTAAATAACTATGATGGATGGATAGTTTCATTGAATAGTGGCCATAATATTGAATGGCAAAGGATCTATGGTGGGGATAGCTTAGATGTTTTAATCAGTGTAGTTGAAAGTAGCGACGGTGCTTATGTTTTTGGGGGGTATACTAATTCTATTTCCGGTGATGTTGCTTTTAATTATGGACTTTATGATTTTTGGTTACTCAAAACAGATTGCTATAATATTGATTTAGGTTCTACAGATCTCGGTGTTTGTCCGGGTAGTACTCCTCAATTAACAGTAAATGGGAGTTATGTGTATTATGCTTGGAATACGGGAGCTTCATCCCCTACTATAGATATTACTCAAGCTGGGCAATATTATGTTGAGATTTCAGACTCAAATGCTTGTAAGGGTCGATCAGATACTATAAATGCATTTTATTATGTTAACCCTCAAGTGAATTTAATTTTAAATGGCTCTAATAGCATTTGCATTGGAGAGAGTCGACAGATTGATGCAACTAATAATTTTACAGCTTATAGTTGGAATAATGGAAGTTCTTCCTCATCTATAACAGTAAGCACTCCAGGGCAGTATTGGGTAACAGTTACAGACACAAATGGTTGCAGTAATGTGTCAGACACTATTAGTCTCTATTCAGCTTCTATGAGCGGGACTCAATTACAGTCATCCATGGGTTCTACGCTTTGTCCAGGCCAGTATACAGAGTTAAGTGTTCAAGGTGCTTTTGTTGATTATAGTTGGTCTAATGGGGATACCGCTTCTGTAATTAGTGTTAGTAGCGCTGGGGCTTATTATGCTTTGGTTGTGGATGCTTTTGGTTGTGCACGTTATACAGATACTTTAGTGATTACAGTAAATGCAAGTAATTTTAATTTAGATTTTGAAGTTGATGTTTCTTCGCTTACCGCGCCTCCATTTGAAGTAGAATATAATAATACTACGCCTGTAATGATCAATATGGATTTTACTTGGTTTTTCGGTGATGGGGATAGTGTTCAGTCAAATGCATATTATGTTCAACATACTTATGCCCATAATGGTTTATATGACGTTACTCTAGTTGCGGAAAATATTATTTCTAGTTGCAAGGATACTTTAATGAAAGAGCAATATGTGAGTTGTAGTGGAGGTGTAGATAATAATATAGAAAAGTTAAATGAGGATGATTTTTATATAGCTATTAAGGGAAAGATTTTGTTTGTTAAGAGTCTTAAAGGTAATATCAAGGAGATTAATTTATTTAATGTTGTTGGATCAGAAATCTTGAGTTTAAAAAATATAGACAGTCAGTACCAAGAGATCGATGTTTCAAGTTTTATTTATAGCAATTATTTTTTGAGGATTAAAACAGAAGACAGATTAATAATTAAACGATTTTAATGTTCTTGTTGAGCCATCTGGAAAGTTTAATTTATAAATATATAATCCAGAAGTATTTAATTCAAATATTTTATTAGACGTATAGTTATTATCCTGCCAGACTAATTGTCCTTTTAGATTAAATACTTCTAAGCTTGTAATTGAATAGTCATGAAAAGAAATCCAATAAAGATTATTTAGCTTTTTAAGCGCAGTATTTGCCGCTATGTTATCTTGATTAAATGTAACTACATCTGTTAGAAATAAGCGTATATCATTTCCGCTATAATTTGCTGAAACTATATCTGGATAGCCATTTGAATCAAAATCAGAAGCGACAATACTATTCGAATTATCACAGCTAATGCAAATAGTGATTTTGTTATAAGCCATACTGCCAGTTGTTGTTAAGTACGCATAGAGTCTATCATCGCCAGAGGATGCCGCACAATAATCTACCAACCCATCTCCATTTAAGTCAGTTATAAGCGCTGATTTTGGTGCTGAAAGTGTAGAGTCAATAATTATTTCTGCAAAATTTAGTGAACTTATTTGTTCAAATAAAGAGAGTTTTCCATCTCCTGAAGAAACGGTGAGAAAGTCTAAATCACTATCTCCATCAACATCAGCAATATCAATAGAATATGGATAGCTATAATTACTAGCTAAAACCACCTCACTAAATAAATTGCTGCCGGAGTTTTTAAATAAAGAAATCTTGTTGCTAGCCAGAGCTCCAGCCAAAATATCTTTATGGCCATCTTGATCTAGATCTATAATTTTAACACAATACGCACCTAAAAAACTAGTGTTAATATCATTTTGCTGAAAACTCATATTGTTGTTTTCATACCAGGTTATTTTATCATCTATTGCAGAAGCCGTTACTATGTCTATGTCACCATCATTATCAAGGTCTTCAGCTGATATATCTCGTCCACCACTAATATTGGCATAAAAGGAATGCTCTGTAAATATATTGGATCCATTGTTTTCATACCAATATACTTTTTGCTCATTTCCAGAAATCCCAAGGACATCTATATCATTATCATTGTCTAAATCAATGCCAAAAGTAGAGTAAACCATATTTATACTGTCGCTAATAATATGCTCCTGATATTGATTGTTTCCCATGTTCTCATACCAGCTAATCTTATCTGAGCTAAAGGACGCACCAAGTATGTCTAAATTTCCATCTGAATTAATATCAACCGGCTGTATTTTTTTAGCAAAATTTGCTGCATTATCAATAAATATAGGCGAGAAGCTAATATTTTGACTTCTTAATAATGCAGAAAAAAAACTTACAGCTATAATTAGAATTAAGGGTTTAAGTTTTAGCATACGAATTGTTTAATGAACTGAGCTTGATTAAATATACAAAAAACAAGTGTTTAGGTTAGACTTGGTTTGGTCTTTTTTATAACTTACGTAAGCTAAAATATGGTTATGAAGAAATATGTTTTGTTTGCTTGTGTTTTGACATTTGGATTAGCTCTTTTTGGTCAGTCCCAAAGGGCTGATTTTGAGCCTAAAAAGTTATTTTTTAAAATAGAGGATGAGGTAGAAATTGTAAAGCAAGTTTTGTTAAATAATAGAAAATTAGAGATTGATGAAACCAATCGATGTATAGTTGAGCTGAGTTTTATGAGTTCATTCTTAGCATCAATAGATATACAAGAAATGCGATGCTTTTCGCGAAAAACAAAAAGCCCAAAATTGTCTAGGACGTATGAAATGACGCTTAGACATCAAAAAGACTTAGAAGAAGTATTAGAGGCTTTTAATGATATCAATGGAGTGGAATATGCTGAAAAAGTCCCTATTTATTCTAAATATTATGTTCCCAATGATCCTAATTATGGCCCTGGTAATCAATGGTACTTATATCAGATTAATGCGGATCAGGCTTGGAATTATAGCCAAGGGAACTCTAATATTGTGATTGCAGTTGTTGATGATGCAGTTGATATTGACCATCCAGACTTATCACCAGTTTTATGGGTAAATAATGGAGAAATCCCAAATAACAATC
>CAJXBJ010000071.1 GCA_913050195.1 uncultured Saprospirales bacterium | reverse complement strand
TTGAAACTTAGTAATTTTTGAATCATAAAACACATAGGCAATAATTACTGTAATAATCGGTACACTAGCATTTAACATACCAGCCAAGGCACTACTTACCTCTTGTTGCGCAAATGCGAATAAAAAAGCAGGGAAACCTGTACCAATTAAACCTGCTATGAATAAAGAACCTAACTTATTTTTTAATTGATTAAGCTTTTTCCATGGTACAATTGAAAGCAATAAAGTCCCTGAAATAAATATCCTTAATGCTCCTAATTGTTGTGGTGAAAGCCGCATTGTATTGTCGGCAGCGTAAAGAGACTTTTTGATTAGAATAAAACTACTCCCCCAAATTAATGCTAAGGCAATTAAAATCAGATACGAAATTGTTTTTTTAGACATTTATTAAGTTTTGAGTAGCATAAAAGCTAACTACAAATTCTTCAAATGTTTGCAAATCGATTTGGTGTCCCAATTTATTGCACTCTACTATTCTCTGGGTTGTGTGATTATGATCATATTTTTTTAAAAAATCATATGTCATATTTGGTGGCACTCTATCATCTTTAGCTCCAAGAACAATAATCCTATAAGGGCATTGACCTTGCTTAATAAAAATATTAAGCTCTTTATTTTGCATGCCAATAGCTGGATTAAAGAGCAAAACAGGCAGACCATATTTTTCTCCTAACCAAAACCCTAAATAACCTCCAAGACTACTACCAATAATATGCGTAATAGCCTCTTTTTGAATTAATGCAGAAAGAATTTCAAAGGAATCCGGTTGATTTTTATAATCTAAGTGCAATGCAGATACATTAGAATAAGGCTCAATAATCCTTATTTTTTCAGGCTTTGGGGAACTATCTAGTCCGTGGATGTATAATGTCTTCATCATAAAAAAAAAGGAATGACCAGATGATCATTCCTTTAGTTTAGAGTTAAATGTATCTCTACAACTTTGTATATGTTGCAGTACAATTTCCTGTAAGCGGCAATCCAGGCAATGGAAGTGCTGCAGTTCCACTATACTCATAATTAATGGTCATTACACCATTAGCATCAACAGTACCACTTCCCGATAAAGAAACTGTAACATCAACCGTCGTGATAGATGCTGGCACAGGCACAGTAAAGCTAACTGGATCAATGGTCACTGAAGCTCCATTAATACTTCCAGCAACCTGACTAAGAATACTATTGAAATTGTTAATAATAAAGGCATCTGATGTAATACCCGGTAAAATCTCTTGATCTTCACTAATTAAATTCATATTCACAACAGGTAATTGGCAATCATGAGAAACCGAATATTGTCCAGTAAGGCTACTTGCACATAATTCAACAATAACCTGAATAATATGGGATATTTCATTGTCATTTTTATCAATAGCTAAATACTCAACATCATAAGTTCCTGCAGTATTGACGTCTACCCCATTAGTTACAAGCACATTAATTGCATCCCCATAAGCATCTAAAGCCGTAGCTATAATTGGGGCATACTGTTCTCCCAAACAAATACTTGTGTCTGCCGCTCCATTTAAGTCAAATACTGGTGGTGTGTTTTTTTTACAAGCTGTAAATAACATGGCCACCATTATTGCCATACCAAAGAAAATTTGTGTCGTTTTTTTCATTTTATCCGTTTTTTTGTTGCTAAAATAGGTATTATCAACCAATTTCGGTGGTCAAATGCAAAGCATTATATTAAGAAAGCAAATTGAGCAACAGCTCAAGTTTAGTCCAACGCAAGATCAGAGTAAAGCAATTGAAGCTTTATCCGAATATATAGGAGATAATAGTTCTAGAGGCATAATGGTCCTTAAAGGCTTCGCTGGAACGGGCAAAACTACTCTAATGAGCGCATTAGTTAAAAGCCTTTCAAGTGTTAATAAAAAATCTTGCCTTTTAGCCCCTACGGGGAGAGCTGCAAAAGTTCTAGGACAATATTCTAAAAGAAGAGCCTTTACTATCCATAAAAAAATTTACTGGATCAATACAAATTCAAAAGGGAATACTTATCTCAAATTACAGGAGAACAAACAAAGCAATACCGTATTTATAGTTGACGAAGCATCTATGATACCAAACAGAGAAGACAAGGGTTTTGGAAATCGTATTCTTTTAGATGATCTTATTGAATTTGTATTTGACGGTGTAAATTGCAAACTGATATTAATTGGTGATACTGCTCAACTTCCTCCAGTAGGTTTAGACTTAAGCCCTGCTTTAAACACAAGGCTTTTAGAAAGTCATTACAACAAAGAGATTATTGCTTCTGAGCTATCACAAGTCTTAAGACAAAGTGAGCAATCAAATATCCTATTTAATGCAACCCTGATTAGGCAAAGAATATTTGAAGAAAGTCCAAACTATCCAAAGCTACATATAAAGGGTGATGTTCACTATATAAGCAATGGAGAGGCATTACAATTTGCTTTAGAAGAAGCCTACAACACAGTTGGTTTTGATCAGAGCATTATAATATGTCGTTCTAACAAAAGGGCTTTCCTTTATAACAAGCAAGTTCGTTTTAAAATACGTTGGTTTGAAGATGAAATCAGTAGCGGAGACTATTTAATGATAGTCAGAAATAATTATAGTTGGCTTCCTCCCAAATCAAAAGTAGGGTTTTTAGCAAATGGTGATACAATGGAAGTTCAGCAAGTATTTGACATTGAGGAAAAACATGGTTTTCGCTTTGCACGCGTTGAGGCTCTATTAGTGGATTACCCTGACGAACCACCAATAGAGGTTCTAATATTATTGGATACAATTAGTAGTGAGCTCCCATCTTTAAGCTATGATGATTATAAGAAACTATATAACTCTGTAAGTTTAGAATATGTCCATATTAAAAACACAAGCTTGCGAAACAGAGCTATTAAAGAGGATGAATATTTTAATGCCGTACAAGTTAAGTTTGCCTATGCCATAACCTGTCATAAATCTCAAGGAGGACAATGGGAGCATGTTTTTATTGAGCAGGGCTTTTTTCAAGACAATATGCTAGACAAAGCATACTTACGCTGGCTTTACACTGCACTAAGCCGCGCTAAATCTAAATTATATTTAATTGGATTTAAAGAGGCCTTTATTAAGGATTATAACAACCTTTATTAGATTCTTCTGAAGAGATTAAATTCAATTTAATTGCATACTTCTCAGGAAGTCGATGGGCATTTCGCTCTCCAAACTGTCTCAAACGCACAAAAAAGCCCTTTTGTAATAATCTAATATAAGTTTCTGGAAAGAAGCGTTTTAATATTTTTCTAATTGCAAGTATAATTAAAATCCAGACCAACTTTTTCTTTAATTTAGTATAACAATTTACAAAAAATAAGGCAGATTAAAATCAAAAAAGCACATTAAACCAACACCTAAAATATTCTAGATCTGTATATTATTTCCCCCTCAGAATGAATGAAGATATTCAAATTAGACATCATTGAATTTTCAACAAAATTATAGCCTTCCGATAAAGCCTTTTCTACACAGAGCCTTCCCATATTATCAAATCCTCTTAATAATAAAGCTTTACCATTAAAATTATTTAAAACTACAAAACCGTATTCTTGATTTACGATTTGAATCCTATTTAAAACTGAAACTTCATTGACATTATCAATCCAACAACCTAAATCATTTCTTATATTATTTGCATAGTAATTCATTTGATCCATTTGCTCATTGCTAAAATGCTCCCTACAGGTCTTTCTACTGTATGACATTAAATTACGCGCATCTGGATTATATTGATCGCCATTGGCATCAACAAGGGTATCTGTATACACACAGGCCACATTAACATTTGAAGAAGATAATTTTGGATCTGCTGGCGTATCACAAAAACCATCTCCTGCAAGCTGACAATTAGACCCATCAACTAATTCTTCCCCAACGCTAGTTCTATGCGTATGATATAAGGAAAAGTAATGTCCAAACTCATGTAATAAGGTACTACCATTAGTAGAGCAATCCACATCCATAAAAACACGATCTTTTGAATTATCACCCATATATGCATAACCACATAGGCTCGATGTATCTCCATCTGAAATTTTTATAAGATCCGGAACAAAATAGACATTAAGAGCACCATCTTTATCATTTGCCAAACAAAGCACTTCAGAGGCAGTCTTCACGAATGTATAGAAATCAGAGTTTGCTATATAATTAATGGCCTCACATTGATAAAAATGTATTCCCGCCTGCATGTAGACATTGTTTGCTTTCTCTATTTCCTCAATAACACTTACTGAATCAATACCTCCAAATCCATTAGACATTTGAATTATGTGTATTTTCAAGGGTACCTGACTCATGGTTCTAGAATAACTTATTGGCATGGCTTTGAGTTCCTGACGAATTCCGAAAGGTTCATCTGTGCCACACTGCCCTGTTGCAGTCTGTAGAAGAAACATAACTAATAGCACGTAAATTACTCTTTGCATAACTTTAATTCAAGCTATAAGATACGATGCTTTTTTTATATACACGTTGATGACGTCTTTGACATTGAACTTCCTTAGATTCGATTATACCTACTCCTTTAGCAATAATGTAGTAACTATTACAGAAATCGATATACTTATAACATTGATAATATTTCATCTTATTGACAATATATGGCCCATTAATAGGCTCAACTAGCCTAGAAAGCACAATATCATCCTCCCAATCTAAATGTAAGGTATCTCTTTGCTTACTTGCTACAAACCAAAGCTCTAAATGCTCTTTGCCTTTTTTTGACTTATACAAGTTATAGACACTATCATTGTCGATAACTAAATTAAAATTTGCCAAATCAACAAAATCCCAGTTTGTAGTTTCTACTACGGAAACAGTATCATATGTAACTTCTTGAAGTAAATCATTCACCCACAACGAATCCACATATACCCAAACATTACCCGAATCGATAGGAAAGAAACTTTCCTGATGCGGGTATTTTATTTTATGATGAACGCAAGAGGTTATAAAAAATAGTCCTATAGTAAAAATCAGGAACTTCATTTTTTTCTATATTCTTCAGGAACAAAAACCTTTTTACCATGAACATTCCACCCATCTATACCTCCTTCCATGTTATATACATCCTCAAACCCCATTTTAACCATTATTTCACAGGCCTTAGCACTTCTGCCACCAACAGCACAATAGACAATAGTTCTTTTTGACTTATCAAGCTTACTTAATTCATCCTTAAAATTCTCCAAATAATAATCAATATGAATCGAACTAGGTATGCGACCATATTGAAACTCTTGATATGTTCGAACATCTATAAGCTGAACTGTCGAATCAAGTAGCATGTATTCACATTCATGTAAGCTGGCTTGCTGAATACCCTGATTATTATTACAGGCAATATTTAGAGTCAAAAAAATTAATGTGAACCACTTATGCATATATTTCTATTTGATTTCTTAATGTTTCCAAAGATAAAACCCCTGGTGCCTTCCACAAAAGTTTTCCATTTTTAACCAAATATAAATACGGCACTCCCATTACCTTTAGTTCCATAGTTAATAACATATCCTTTTCAATATCTATTTTCAACACATGTAACTCCTGCAATTCCTTCTGTAATAAGTCAATAATATATGCCTGTTGTTTACAAGGGCCACACCAAGTAGCATACATATCAATTAAACATAGAGTATCGGCGGGCAATTCATATTTTTCTAAGGCTTTATTTAAATCAACCATTACATAGTGGTGTAGTACAAGATATTTTAGTTTTTTTCAAAGCGTCAAATCCACCTTTTACATTAACTATATCTTTATAACCTGCTTTCGCTAATATAGAAGATGCAATTAATGATCTATAGCCGCCTTTACAATATACATATGTCTTTAATTCTTGCAAGTGACTTGGCTTAGTGCTCATTAAATTATCCAGCGGAAATGCCTCTGCATTACAAACATGAGACTGATCATATTCTCCAGGCTTTCGCACATCTACAATACTTAAATCTTTATCCTTGTTAAGCTCAGCCAATTCGTCAGCAGTAACCTCTTCAAATGAATAAACGTCAAGCTCTGCTTCTTCCCACGTTGCAAAGCCCCCTTCTAAATAACCTACAACATTATCAAAACCTACCCTAGCTAGTCTAACAACCGCTTCTTTCTCTCTACCGGGATCTACAATTAAAAGCAACGGCATACTTAAATCACCTAATAAAGTAGCCACCCATGATGCATACATTCCATCTAATCCTGCAAACATTGATCCTGGAATATATCCTTTAGGAAAATCCCCAATGGAACGAGTGTCTAATACAACAGTGTCAGAATCCCAAGCCGTTTGAAAATCCTGAAGACTTAATGCTCTTTGAGATTTAAGCACTAATTCATCTAAATTAGAGTATCCTTTTTTATTCAATAAAGCATTAGCTGCAAAGTATTGAGGCGCTGGCATAATACCCTCAGTTAATTCTTTTACAAATTCAGGTTTACTAATGTCTTGCAAGGCATAGTTGAACTTTTTTTGATTACCTAGTGTATCAAATGTTTCACTACTCATATTTTTGCCGCAAGCAGAACCTGCTCCATGGGCAGGATAAACAATTACAGTATCCGGGAGTGTCATTATTTTTAAGCGCAGGGAATCATAAAGCATACCTGCTAAGTCTTCTTTTGTCAAATCAGACTTTATAGCCAAATCAGGACGCCCTACATCACCAATAAATAAGGTATCTCCTGTAAAGATGGCTATAGGCTCTTTATTAGTATCATGGACTAAATAACAGGAAGACTCTAAAGTATGCCCAGGAGTATGTAGCACTTTAATTTCTATATCCCCTAACTTTATAACTTCACCATCTTTTGCAATTTTAGACGAATAGGAAGTTTCCGCTCCAGGACCATAAATAATTTCAGCCCCTGTTTTATTTGCTAGATCAACGTGACCTGAAACGAAGTCCGCATGAAAATGTGTCTCTAAAACATACTTTATTACCGCACCTCTTTCTTTTGCTTTATCTATATAGGATTGTGTCTCACGCATAGGATCCACTATCAATGCCTCGCCATTGGACTCTACATAATAGGCTGCTTCAGCTAAACAAGAGGTATACATTTGTTCAATATATGGCATACTAATAATATTTGCTAGAGGTAAGGTAATTAACAATATAGTCTTCAATACCCTCTTCAAGTGTAAAAAAGGCATCTTTAAAACCTACACCTCTCAATTTTGACATTTTTGCTTCTGTAAAATACTGATACTTATCTCGAATATCAATTGGCGTATCTATAAAATCAATTTGACAAGTTCTATTCATAAATTTGAAGACAGCTTCTCCAAGATCTTTAAAAGTTCGTGCCTTACCCGTACCTAAATTATAAATACCTGATTTGGGCTGCTTTAAAAGCATAAAGTAAATTACCTTAACTACATCCTTAACATAGCAAAAATCTCGTAACTGCTCTCCATCCTTAAATTCAGACTTATGAGATTTAAATAGCTTTAATTTACCTGACATATTTATTTGATTGAATGCATGGTAAACCACAGATGCCATTCTTCCTTTATGATACTCATTTGGTCCATAAATATTAAAGAATTTTAACCCAGCCCAAAAACTTGGTTTTTTTTCCTGAGATAATAACCACAAATCAAAATCTTGCTTAGATTGCCCATATGGATTTAACGGTTTCAATTCAGCTATTTCACTGTGATTGTCATCATATCCAAACTCACCTCCTCCATATGTTGCTGCAGAAGATGCATAAATAAATGGGATATCTTTTTTAGAACAAAAGGCAAAGAGCATTTTGGAGTAATTTAAATTTAATCTATCAAATACTTCCTTATCAAATTCAGTTGTATCTGTACGTGCTCCAATGTGTATTATCGCCTCTATAGGTTCTTCATTAGAATAAAGCCAATTTTCTAGACTATCTCTACTAACCTTAAGATTATATCTTTTTTGATCCAAATTGGGTGCTTTCAAATCCGATCCAAACTCATCTACAATAACTATATCTGTATGGCCTTTAAGGTTAAAAAAGGATAACAGACAACTACCTATAAAACCTGCTGCCCCTGTCAAAATGATCATAAGACAAAAGTACACGAATTGAACAATAACTTCCTATATTTGCAAAGCCAAATGCAATAGGCATGATATACCTTACGAGAATCGAACATTTTAATGCTGCACATCGCCTATACAATGAACATTGGGATGAGGAGAAAAACATATCTATTTTCGGTAAATGTGCCAATCAAAACTGGCATGGACACAATTATGAGTTACATGTTACCGTAAAAGGTAAAGCAAACCCAGAAACTGGCTTTATTATGAATGCCAAGGAGCTAAGCCGTTTAATCAAAGAAAAGATTACAGATGTTTTAGATCACCGTAACTTAAATGTAGATGTGCCTTTTTTAAAAGGGCTACAGCCTTCTACAGAAGTTTTGGCCAAATGTATTTGGCAGCAATTAGAGCCCTCTATCAAAGAATGTCAATTGCATTGTATTAAACTAATTGAAACACATGCCATTTATGTGGAATATTTTGGAGAAGAATGAGCCAGTATAAGAAGACAGAGTTATACGATGAAAAGCATCTAGATTCAATTAAAAGTCACTATAAAAATATTCTTAGTGACTTGGGGGAAGATGTGGATAGAGAAGGGTTGATTAAAACACCAGGAAGAGCAGGTAAGGCTATGCAATTTCTAACACAGGGCTACGAACAGAACCCCATTGAGATTTTGAGTAAAGCCATTTTTCATGAAGATTACAGCGAAATGGTTATAGTGAGAGACATTGAACTTTATTCACTCTGCGAGCACCACCTATTACCATTCTTTGGCAAAGCTCATGTAGCCTACATCCCTAATGGTAAAATAGTAGGTTTAAGTAAAGTTGCAAGGGTTGTTGATCTTTTTGCCCGCCGGCTTCAAGTGCAAGAACGATTAACATGTCAAATTAGGGATTGTATTCAAGACGCTCTTGATCCTTTAGGTGTCGCTGTAGTTATTGATGCTAGTCACCTTTGCATGATGATGCGTGGAGTGCAAAAACAAAACTCTAGAACAACCACCTCTGCATTTACGGGTGAGTTTGAGAAAAAAGCAACTAGAGACGAATTTATTAATCTAATACAAGCTAAACTTAGTTAAATGAAAGCATATATTTTTCCAGGACAAGGCTCACAATATCCAGGCATGGGTAAAGATCTGTATGAAGGCTCTGATGTGGCTAAAGAACTTTTTGAAAAAGCCAACTCTATTCTAGGCTTTGACATTATGGATATAATGTTTAATGGAGATGCTGAAGCATTAAAACAAACCAAGATAACTCAACCAGCTATTTTCATTCATTCTACAATTTTAGCAATGTGCGCAGGTTCTTTCACGCCAGATATGGTTGCTGGTCATTCTCTGGGAGAATTTTCTGCATTAGTTGCTAATAAAACCCTCTCATTTAGTGATGGACTAGTTCTCGTTTCAAAAAGAGCTATTGCCATGCAAAAAGCCTGTGAAAGTAATCCATCTACAATGGCAGCCGTACTTGGGTTAGAAGATAAAGTGGTTGAAGATATATGTGAGTCAATACAGGAAGTAGTTGTGGCAGCAAATTATAATTGCCCCGGGCAATTAGTCATTTCAGGTTCAAATGAAGGTATAGATAAAGCATGTGATGCACTTACTCAAGCAGGAGCGCGTAGAGCTATGAAATTACCAGTTGGAGGTGCATTTCACTCTCCATTAATGGACTCTGCACGCAAGGAGCTAGAAGAAGCTATTGAGAGCACACCATTTAATAATCCTATCTGCCCTATTTATCAAAATGTAACGGCGAAGGCAGTAAACCATAGGGAAGAAATTAGAACAAATCTGATTTCGCAGTTGACAGCTCCTGTAAGATGGACACAAAGCATACAACAAATGTTAGCAGATGGAGCGACATGCTTTACTGAAGTAGGCCCTGGTCGTGTTTTACAAGGTCTAGTAAAAAAAGTTAATAGGCAGGTAGAGACATCAAGCGCTTCTTTGGCTTAAAACCGCTTTTTGAACGCAAGCCGCTCACCTGGCTGATGAGTACAAACTTTTCCATCGCTGTAGGCCAAATGACCGTTTACAAACGTTTTTACTATTTGACTCTTAAATGTATGTCCTTCAAATGGAGACCAACCACATTTATA
>CAJXBJ010000070.1 GCA_913050195.1 uncultured Saprospirales bacterium | reverse complement strand
TGATCAAAAACTGTTGTGAAAAGAACATTAAAGTCATTATCCAATCTAGTTATAAACATATCTTGATTACTACCGTCATCGGTATCTCCAATGACTACAAAATCACCATTACTTAAATTATATACTGTTCCTTTTTCTGTTTGACCTAGGTCCAAAGTTTTCATATAGTAATTCTGGGCCCCTAAGCAATCATTTATCAATACAATTATCAATATTGCAGCTAATTTGAAATAATTATAGATACTTGTTTTCATAACTCTTGTAGTTTTATATACGCTTGATAACTAAATTAATCAAAAGCGTTATTTGTAAAATAGACATATTTGGGGCTTTTCCGACTATTTTGTCATTGAATATATTCAATTGAAAAAATATAAATCATAATATTAAATCCAATAATAAAGAATTTCATTTTTTGTATAAACAACTTAAATGCATATTTTAAACCAGCATTATTTATCAAATGAGATTTAATAAAGTTATTGTTGTAATTGTAGTATTAGCATCAATTTTTGTTGGTCTTTGGAGATTTATTGTTAAGCCAAAAACCTATAAGTATGCCGATTATATCTTTTATGAATTTAATGATAGGTTATGGTGTTTGAAAAAAAGTTTCTTTTCTTATTACCTTGGAGAAGTAGATGGGGTGGTATTTTCTCAATATGAAAATGGACTTCCCAAATTTAACATTCAATTTCGCGATGGCATACCTAACGGTAGTGCGATATATTTTCACAAAAATGGAAAAGTAAAGCTTAAAGGGACTTATTTAATTGGACAGAAAATAGGTAAATGGATTAAGTATAACTTTCAGGGAAAGCCCCTTTTTGAATTCCATCACTTAAGTAAAAAACAACTCGCAAAAATCATTAGTCATATAGATTATAGTGAATGTGACATTGGTATTAGTAGAGATACATTGTCTCAAGAAGATATTTTTTATAATTTAATAGATTATTCTCTAGATAGTAATAAAGTTTGTAGACGTAATTATAGCTTTCATAAAGAATACGGCAGTTATACATATAATAAATCTGTTCGTGAGCAAGGGAGCGTTTTTGAGCCAACAAGTATAAACTGGGTAAAGAGCTTTTACAAGTATAATTATTCAGAAGATGGAAGACTAGAGTCAAAAGGTCTTTATCGCTCAGTTTGGGGTGAGAGCTTATTTAAATCTTCATTATTTAAATATAGTAATGATCCCTTATTTTTAAGATATTCTAAAAAAAAGAGGTTCAATAATGATGGTTCGAATTTTATTGACACGATAGAAATTCAGGGCTTGACTTCCAGTCGTAAAAAGGTGGTTCATCCATTAGATTATAACACATCATCTAATGATTATAAATTTATTGATGTGCCGATTAGCATACCTAGTGTTTCTTCAAGTATATGTAGTTATAATCATCGTTTTACAAATTTCATAGATAATGACTATGAGCAAAAATGGTTGAGCTCGAATCGTAATAAGTTTGAAAATTTAGCTAAACTATTGATACAGCTTGATAGAAAATATGCTCCTCATCTAAATAAGATTGATGAGAGTATTTTTATTAAACCTAAACCAGCGGACCCTAATAAAAAGCTCTTGCTTTTTAATGATATTTGGTTGAGTGATTGTATTGAATTCTTAAATGCAGACCCTAATTTGAGAGGTGACTTTATGTCACTTGTTGATATGTATTTGGGTGAAAAGAATACATTTAGATATGGAAGTGGGGAGGCTTTTGAAAAGAAAATATGGGTTAGAGATAGCATTTGGAGCTTTTATAATCGTCAAATACTATCTTATAGTAATGGTGAAAGCGTTACAAATGATACCCTAAACGAAGTAGAATATGTTTTGGGAGCTGTTAAGCAGGGAGTTATTGAGTTAGATAAAAGCTTAGTAACAAAATCACCAATACATATAGGTCTTCTAGAAATATCCTTTAATGAACGCAGCAACTGGAAGACTGAGTTCTACAAGCGATTAGGCGCTAATGAATATAATCATTTATGCAAAGTTAGCTTTGATAATTTTGAGCCTACTGCCTATGATTTAAACTTTGAAGATGGTACAGTCCATTACACATTCCAAAGTAATAGGAACTTACAAGATCAAAGTTTATATGATGGAATTAGAACTACGAGTTTTAAGAATATTCTTGTTACTAATATCAATGGAAACATGAGTAAAGTTTATATTGATACTAACTTTTATGACCATAATCTTAAGCTTGAGAATAAGGCTGTTAATAAAGCTTTTCCAAATAACAGTTTTAGTGGTCGCGGTATTTATGTTGATTATCATGATAGGCAAGGCACAAAAATGAAATCCTCAGTTGTTGAATTTAGGACGTTGGATAAAAAACAAAAAGAGGTGCGCTTAAGAAGAATTCGTCAATATGATTATAGGGGTAATATTTATGGGGAACAATTTTTATTGAATGGTAGACCTTTTGGTGATTGGTTTGGCTATTCGTTTCGTTTGGGTTCAAAATATACTGGTTTAAAATATGAGACCAAACACAAGGACAACTTTTCAAAAGAAACAAAATACGAATATCCGAGTGGTCAGCTTGGAAGTGAGAATCGCTCTGTTGCAGTAAATAATCCTTTTAGAATTGAAACGCATAAAGTTTTTTATAGAAATGGAAAGGTAGCTGCTGATTATAATTATAAAAAAGAAATTACAGATAGGCTAGTCAATAGGGGTTATCATGAAAAACCAACAAAAGTATTTAGAAAGGATGGTTCATTAATTTATAAGGGAATATTTTCAAAGTATCTTTCTAGACCTTCTGAAAATACCACACTTTATATATACAGTAGGGAAGGAAAAGAGATAAAGCAATTTAATATTAACAAAAGTAATCTTTATCATGATTCCTTAAAAATTATACAGGTTCTGCCTAAAGGCAATATTAGTGAATATCTAAAAGCGTATAATGATAGAGAAGAGGTATGGATAAATGGTGAATTTATGGGCTCTGGGACATTTCAGGAAGGTAGAATATGGGATGGTTACTTATTTGATTCAATATCTATTGATTTTAACCCAACACTAGGCTTTAAAAGAGTTAAAAAAGAATATAAATCAGGTCTTTTAACTAGAAGGGAATTTCAAGTGTTTGATCAAGATAGTAATTTGATTGAGAATGTAGTCCAACTTAAAAAAGAGGCAGATAAAAATGCACTTAAAACCTTTAGGAAATCTGAATTTAAAAATTATTTGGGCTCTAATATCAAGCGGGAGTTTATTTACCAATATAATCTTCAGGCAGATTACAAAGGTGCTCTAAAAAGATCAAATTATGATCCTCATCAAATGAAGTATTACAATGGGGATAGCTTATATTTAAATGTTGATTTTCGCGAGAATGATATCAGTGATAATTCTTCATTACTAGGTTATGAAAGTGTTGAAAGACCCCTTAGCTCGCATATTGAGGAGAGCTATATTAGTAAAAAAAGCAGTATCTATACTCCTTATTATACCGGCTTAAAGTCATTTGGCTCATCTAGCTTCGGTAGCGAGTCATATTTCGTTTCTTTTAAGGATTTTAAAGTTAGTTATTATGGGCCGGGGCTATTTTTTGTCGATTTAAGAATAGGTATTGGCGGAAAAACGGATTCTTTGGAAATCTCATTAGATGATAAAGTGAAAACAATTGGTATAAATTCAGTGATTAATAATTTTGACTCTTATAACATTCCTTATAAAATTTGGGGTAAAGATTTTAAGAATCATTCTAGGAAATCTTGGGATATATCTCCAATTACAAGAAATTCACCGTCATCATTAAATATTAGAGATTTTAATGTTCGGGAGAATGTGAGCTTTAAATATAGGTTGTGGTTTCAGGTGCCAGGGGGAGAGCACACGTTAAAGCTTAAACTAAAAGGCGAATCCCCTCCAGGAATGTTATTAAAGTTTCACCCTGACACTTATTTGCCATCAGGCCTCAATTTACCTACTGAAGAGATTTATATTGAGTTTTAAAGTGGAGTAGCTTCAATTAAAAGCTCATGCTATTCTTAAAGTTCTGTAAATCCTCACTCAGATTTTGATTTGAACTAAAAGCAGATATTCGATTGTCGGTATTTAAGCTTAGACTACGCATTTGCATATTTTGATTAACAAATACAGTTTCTAGATTAGGATAAAGTAATTTAAGCTCATCAACAATATCATTGATGCTATAATTATTTTCAATTACATTGTAGTTTCCGTTAAGTGTATCATTTGAAGTAAGTGAGGATAAAAATGAGCTAAGTCTATCTATATGCACAAAGCTTCTCACTTGATCTCCATTACCATTTATTTTTATTCTACGGTTGTAATGTGCCTCAAACATAAATCTGTTGATGACAGAATCAAATCTAATTCCTTTAGCAGGGCCATATACATTTCCAAGTCTTAGGGTTATTAGTTGTTTGCCTTGATTTCTAAGTCGAATGAGGTGATTTTCTCCGTTTAGTTTTGATATGCCATAAAACGTTTTTGGTTGTAATGGACTATCTAAATTTAATCGCTCTTCGGAAGCACCATAGACAGATAAGCTACTTGCATATATTATTTTTTTGACTTCGGACTTTTCAATCAGATAGGAGAGCTCTGCACAGCCCCAATTATTAATTTGATCAAATTCATGTGGGTTTTCATTAGAGAGCGGTGTGCTTACTTTTGCAGCTAAGTGATAAACTATGTCAATATTCTTTAAGGCTTTTTCAAGTTTTCGAGTATCCAAGATGTCTCCTTTGATAAATTCAATATTTATCTTTGTACCTATATTATAGCCCATGAAAACACTGTAGTTGTTTCTATATAAGTTATCGTAGATACGAATATTTTCAATACCATTTATTTGAACTAGCTTTTCTATTAATGCAGACCCAATATAACCTGCACCACCGGTTATTAGAATGTTCATATTATTGGATTAGATCTGTATGTAAACCACATTCCGTTTTGTTCATGCCAAACCATCTTGCATCTCGTTCATTATTGAGATCAATTTTTCTAGTACATGGGGCACAACCTATACTTTGATATCCTTGTGAATCTAAAGGATGTTCTGGAAGGTCATAAGCTTTGCGGTATTGATAAATTTCTTTTGAGCTCCAATCTAGTATTGGATGAAACCTTAATGTGTCAAATGGAGCTGGCTGTAATGTTTTCATTTGTTTACGAACAGCACTTTGATCGGCTCTGACTCCATTAACCCATACATCATAAGTCATTAGTATGGATTCCATTGGTTTAGTTTTATTTAGAAAACAGCAATAATCGGGATCGCTGACATAATAAAATTGATTATCAGAATCTTTTTGTTGAACCTTAGGTACATGGGATCTGAGATCAATAACATTTAGATTCAATCTATTTTCCAACTCATCTCTAAATAGTATGGTTTCTGGAAAGTGAAAGCCTGTATTTATAAAGATTACATCAAAAGGTACTTCAGAAGTACTCATTATATGCAATAGTGGAATTGAATGCGTTTGAAATGACGAGCTAATAAATATTTTTTTGCCTTGCTTATGAAAGCTTCTTAGCTGTGTATGGATGTCTTGCACTTTTACATTCATCATTCGAATCTTGTTGTTTACAAATAATATCCATGTTCGTTGGGGTACAAAGAACGTTTATTTGTTCAATATGACCAATAAACAACTAATTTAATTCAAGGGTTTTTAAATATTAGTTTAAAACAACTCTTTTTGAACCCCATGATTATTCAAGAGCTTTAGATTGATTAATTTACATTTATTGCTGCGTAGATACTGAGCTATGATGCTCATTGAATCTGAATAATCATTGTGCCATTTTATAGAATCTATAATATAATCCAAAGAGGTATTAGGATCCATCGTATCTATTATTGTATAACCCTGATAGATCCCTCGGTTTATATATATAAATACATTTTCATGTTCATTTCTGCCATTCTCTACTATGAGGAACTCTTCTTCTTTCCATAGTTCTTTTTTAAGTAAACTATTCAGTCTGTTATTGTAAGCGACTGCACTTTCACCGCCTCCACAAGCCCCACCACATTTAGAAAGGTGATATGCAAAGCAATTCTTTTTGCTTTTTTCTAAGCCGCAAAGCTTTCTGCACAATCCATATTTATTACACCAATATTGAATTAATCTTTCAGCCTTTAATTTTGTTGCAAAGGATAGAATGGGCTTTTCGCTTTTGCTCTTAACAGATGCAATTTCTAAACAGCTATATTTCTGCTCATTTTCCGTGAGGAATAAACCTACCGGAAAACGACGTCTTCTCTGAGCTCTATTATATAGTGGTTGCTCAGCTTTTATTTCGTCATTTTCGCAAAGTAAGGCCAGTAGTTCACTTCCATGAACTGTAAAGTCTAGATCGTTAATAGCCATTACCATTCGAATTCCTTTTTGAGTTTTCTGACTGGTCAAGTGCTGTAAAACTCTTTTTCGAATATTTTTACTTTTTCCAACATAGATTAAATTATTCTTTTCATCATAAAAGCGATACACTCCACATTTTTCAGGAAGGCTTCTTGCTTTTTTAAGAAGATTAGGAGGCAAATTATAACCATTGATTGTAGGCTTAAGTAATTTATCACCTGCTCTTTTTAAAATAAGCTCAAAAAGCTTAACCGTAGCCTCTGCATCACCAAATGCTCTATGTCTAGCACTTATTTCAATTCCTAGTAAAGGGCATAGCTTGCCCAATGAATAAGATGGGTATCCAGGGAGCCATTTTCTACTCTCTTTAACAGTACATAATATAGGTCTTGAGTATGTATAGCCTAATTGAGCAAAGCTCTCTTTTAAAAATCCATAATCAAAGGACACATTATGCGCTACAAAAATGCAGTCTTTAGTTCTAAGAACAATCTCTTTTGCAATTTCATGAAAAAAAGGTGCGCCCTTTACCATTTCATCATTAATACCTGTTAAATAGGTAATGTTATATGGGATTGATTTTTCTGGATCAACTAGCGAAGAGAAACTATCTATAATGTTTTTGCCATCATGTATAAATATGGCTACGTCAATAATTTTATCCTGACTTGCTTTGCCTCCAGTAGTTTCTAGGTCAACTATAGCATATTTGGGCATCGTTAGGGCTTAGTCTTCTTTTCGCCCGTCTAACTTCTTTTGGTTCGATGGCTGTTCTGTAGCCTGAATCATTTTTTGATTTTTTCTATGATTCAAATCAGTCTTTACTACTTTATTTGCCCTGCCACTATTCATAGTGGCTTTCTCTTTTTTAGCTTCTACCTTTACGGGTCTTTCACTAACTGGCAAGGCTTTTCTTTGTACTTCTTGATTGCTTTGTGCATTCAGTGAAAAAGAAAATATAAGCATTAATGCAATGGAAAAAAGAACTTTCATATCTATCATTTTATATCCTAAATATAAGATATTTTAATTGAATGACCTTACTTGTAATGTTTTTCTAAAAAATCCATAGCGTTTCTAGTGAAAATTTTATAAGCAAGTGTTGAAGGATCATAATTATACCATAATTCTTTTTTAAACTCTGTAACCTTTAAGAAATTAATCATATCCTTATGTAGTTGTGGTAAATAAGAAGCGTCAGGGTAGTCCTCAAAGGAATTAATGAGTCCATCATAATCACTACCTAAGCTTATTCGGTCCCATGCACTAATATCACCACTTACTTTAATAATATGAAATATATTACTCCAGATAAGTCTTAAATAGGCCTCTTTTCTCGCATTTTTGTCTTCCATTGCCTGTATCCGGTCTATGGTACTTATACCACCGGTTACTGTTTTATCTAAAATAAAACCAATAAGACCTTCTGAATCATGAATAAGGCGTATTTCTTCATTACTCATATTAATGCTCCAGCGATTATGATAACCCGTCCCCATTTTCTTAATGCTATCTTTCTCTTTGGCTGAACTAATGAAATTGGCATGTGTGCTTACCGCAGCATGGGAGCATATTATAGGTATTTTCTCATAAGGGTTGATGGAATTATAGGTGTGAATAAATTCATAATATTCAGAGCGGGCTTTTGCACTCATGTGCTTTGTGTCAATAAGTATACGACGGCCATTTTTATTGGTAAGAAGCTCTTTGATTACGTGCCATCCAAGCTGAGTTATTCCAGTATTTAGTCCAATGTCTTGATTAAATGCAATGTTTGTTGGTGGTTTAAGACTTTTTGAATGACCACATAATTGATTCCAAAAATGATGGGCAAATGTAACATAGAAAGGAGGGTGCTCCCAATGTTTAGTGTCAGATATATTTTTGCTTAGCAATATTTTATGCTCTTCAAGGCTTAACTTTTTTGCATTTGGATTACCAGCTCCAAAAGAGTGTGCACCCTCTATGCAAGGTATGACAACTATTCGGTGATCATTTTTTTGTATATGCTCTTTGAGTGATTTATAATTTGAAGCTATATAGTATTCATTTTTTTTATTTGGTGCTTTCCCTTGCTCAGCTTTCAGAAAATCATATTGTTCTATCAACTCTTTAAAATAATCTTTGCTTTTCTGAAGCCGACGATATTCTTCTGTTTTTATTCCTGTAGTACCAACAAATACTTCTAAGCCTCCTTTTTTACCAAAAAAAACTTTGGCTAAATTCCGATAGTTAAGCCAACCCTTTTCAACAGGATAAAGATTGTCAAACACAACGCGAACTTTACCTTCTGACAGTTTAGTAAAGTTACTTTGTGAGTATTTTTTTATGTCCATTGTTTGACGTCGCATGTAGCGAGCAATCAAACTTTGAAACTCTTTGTTCTCAACGTTATCCCAAAGGTTTCGGTTTTCTTTTTTATCATAGCAATAAATAGCTCTCAAGCATGGATGAGCATGTATGTCTACGTAGAAATTTAATTTGGGCACTTTTTAGTATTATAATGTCTTAACCTAGCTAGGTACTTAAAAATACGAAAGTTTAAATATAGATTATTCAAGTTTTTTAAAATAAAAAAGCAGTTATGCATAATGCTTTTACGATGATCAATATTTGAATTTACTATTTATATAATATTCCCCTGCAGAATTAAAGCTGTCAGCAATTTGGCGTCTTAAATGAATTAAATTGCCACGTTCTATTTTACTTAATTTCTTAAGTCCAATCATCATCATTTTAAGTGCGTCTCCTTCTGCAAACCCACATATTGCAGCACCACCCCAATCCTGAATTTTTAATATTAGCTCTTCACATAGAACATGCGTCATTGCTGAAGGGATTTCACAGGCTTCTTCACCATGCTTGTTGATTAATTGTAAGGTGCGAAGTAGTGCAGACTCGGCAATTAATAGTTCCATAGCCATGTCTGCTATATACATCATAATCTCTTGCTCTTCTTCAATTTTAGCTGCTAATGTTTGAGCCGCTCCACCCGCAACCATAAGCCATGCTTTTTTAGACATTTTTATATAATGCTTACATTTTGCTAATGGACCTCCATCTAGGCCATTACTTAATTCAGAACCACTCATTAACTCTTGCTGCAATTGCATAGCGGTACTCATAAGATCCAATTGACCTTTCATTGCACGTTTCAATATCATTCCAGTAGATAATAGACGATTAATTTCATTAGTGCCTTCATAAATTCTATTGATTCGACTATCTCTATATGCTCTTGCTACTGGCATTTCTTCTGAGTAACCCATGCCACCATGAATTTGAAGGGCTTCATCAATAATATTGTCTGCTGTTTCTGAGCCAAAAACCTTTAGAAGTGCACACTCTATGGCATATTCCTCTGCCGCCATTCGTTTTGCTTCGTAAGATGGTGTGCCATTGGAAACCTCATTTTTAACCATATTGTCAATAAGGCCAGAAACTCTGTATGTTGCAGACTCTGCTCCATAGATTCTAACAGCCATATTAGCAAGCTTACTTTTAATGGCGCCAAATTGTGCAATTGGAGTTTTAAATTGTTGTCTCTCGTTGGCATAGTTTAATGCCATTTGGAAGGCACTTTTAGCTCCACCAGTTACACTATTACATAGTTTAAACCGCCCAACGTTCAGTACATTGAAGGCAATCCGATGTCCTTTGCCGATTTCACCTAGGAGATTTTCCGCAGGGACTTTTACATTTTCAAAAAAGAGTTGCCTTGTGGAGGATCCTTTGATGCCCATCTTTTTTTCTTCTTCTCCTAATTTAATTCCTTCAGATTTTGCTTCAACAAGCAGGGCTGAAAATTGATCACCTTCAATTTGAACAAATACTGTAAAGAAGTCTGCAAATCC
>CAJXBJ010000069.1 GCA_913050195.1 uncultured Saprospirales bacterium | reverse complement strand
CCTATAGTCACTGGCTCACCTGGGTTTTTAATAATTTTCATTTGACCATTTTCATATTTTGCCAAACCAATTAACACACAATTATAGTCTTTCTTAAGACTTACAAAAGCATCAAAGTAATCCTTACCTAAAAATGGATTCTTCTCACAAACCTTAAATTCCTGAATATCAGTCTCATTGCTTTTATCAGAATAGGAAATTAAATCCTCAGCAAACAAAGCAACATCTGGCTCAAAAATTGACGATGCTACAAGCTTGGCAGCAATATCATTTTTAGAAATAATAAAGGTTGAGCCTATATTAGTGAAAGTATCCTTAAGACTTGGATTATCTAAAGACACCACATAGTGCAATAAAGGATAGAGTTTTTGAATATTTATTAAATGGACTAGGGTTCTAGTATCATCTTCAAAGTTCACAAAAACAGAAGCCGCTTTTTTAATATTTGCTTTTTCTAAATTATCATAGCTACTATACGATGAATATAGAACAAACATTGAGCTATCATCATAGTTTTTATTTAAATGATTAACAGCATTCATATCCTCTGTTACAACAACAACTTTGCGACTGTTTTTAATAATCATATCGACAACTTGTTTACCAAAACTATCCCATCCAAAAACCACAAAATGATCTTCGAAATTAGTTCCATAATAACCTTGCTTTTGCTTACCCATATAATCCATTATTTTCTGACTCATACTACTAATTAAATAGCCTAGAAAACCTAGACTTAAAAAAACAATTATTACTCCTATTAATCTACCGCCAAAAGTAACTGGAAAATAGTCTCCATAACCAACGGTTGTCAATGTTACTATAAAGTACCACCAGGCATTTTCTATGGTAGTAATGCTTCCATTAGGATGACTTGATTCGAAATAAACAATGAGCATTGCCAAGCAGTGAAACGCTCCAATCAAAACAATTGCTAATAAACCTTCTTTATATTTCTTAATCTTCTTAATCATGATCTTTTAAACCCATTGCAGCTAACACACCGCCTACAGCACCAAATAAATGTCCCTCCCAAGAAACACCTGACTGAGTTGGAAAAACACCCCATATCAATCCTCCATAAATAAAACCAATAATGAGTGCTATTGATATCGCTTTAAAATTTCGCCTAAACCAACCACTCGCGATCAAAAAACTAACCTGACCATAAATGAGCCCACTTGCACCAATATGATTTGCCTCCCTTCCAAAGCACCACAAAAGCAGTCCACCACTAATAACAATAATGAGCATAGCCCAAAAGGTTGTTCGCTTATAAAACAAAAACATGACAAACGTCAAAGGGACTAATGCCATCGAGTTACTAATTAGGTGATTAAAGTCTCCATGTAAAAAAGGGGCCCATAATATACCATCAATTGAAGCAATATTCCTAGGTATAATCCCATTTTTCTTAAGGCTATATACAACTAAAACATAATCCAATAGATGAACAAACCACATTGCACCTACAAGTACTCCCGTCTTAGTTAAGTTACTTTTTATGTTTGTTTTAATAGACATCCCAATTCCCTTTCAAATAATACCGATATAATTTTGGCTCTATAACTGTATTGATTTCAATACTATCTTCTTCTTCTAGAAAAAAGTTTTTTCCAAACGACAGCATATGCTCCATTGCTTCCTGGTTGATCCACTTAGTCTCAATTGCATTAAAACTAAGTGTTTTTAAATCATTTTTCAACATCTCTTTTGAACGATTTTTAACTCCAATACTCCAACCCCACTGACCCATTGTTAGTATCTGATTATGAATTGGCTGAACAACAAAATTAGCCGACTCCATTGTTTTAGTAATACAGTAAAAAGCTTTCATTGCATAATAAGGACTACCCGCCTGGGTTATTAGCGCTCCATTTGGCCTTAATTTGAGATAACATTGTTCATAAAATTCCTTCGAATACATTCTGGCCAGTTCTATAGAACGAGGGTCTGGCAAATCAATAATTATAACATCATAAAGTTTCTGTGCGTCATTTAAGAAATTAAAGCCATCCTCATTATATATCTCCACTTTTTCATGATTCATTGAAGACTGGTTAAGTTCCTTAATTATAGGATTGCTCATTCCTAAATTTGTCATAGCAGGATCTAAATCAACCAAATCCACTTTATTAATTGAAGGATATTTTAGTATTTCTCTTAATGCACAACCATCCCCACCTCCAACTAACAAAATATTGCTAGGGGCCCCTCCAACCAACTCCATCACTGGATGAACTAAGGGCTCATGATACATCACCTCATCTAAAGTTGAAAATTGCTGATTCCCATTTAAAAACAACCAATGATGTTCATTCCACTCTGTAATAACAATTCGCTGATACTTTGACTGTTCTGAGTATATGATTTTATCCTTATACTTCTTTTGTTCCCCAAACAGTATGATTGGTTCAGAAAAATACAACCCACAGCTAACTAATATAAAAACCCCTAATGCCATGATTATTATTTGCCTCTTCAAGTGCAAAGGCACACCCTTTTGAAGCACATATATCAGAACAAAAGCGACAGCCAAATTTATTGCTCCAAGTATAAATGGCGTATAAGTTAATCCAATAAACGGCATAGCTATAAAAGCAAAGAATATCCCTCCTAACAAGCTTCCATAATAATCCTTTTCAATAATGCTTGAAACATTAACCCTAAGGCTATCAAATCTTTTATTAAGACGAATTGCCAAAGGTATTTCCATTCCTATCAACAAACCAGTAAATAAGCTCAAGCCATATATAAGCACGCCTATATAATTGGTAAATCCAGCGCATGCATAAACCAAAACGGATGCATATGAGACTATTAAAGAAAGCAATAACTCGACACTAACAATACCAAGCACCAAACGCTTTTCAATGAGCCGAGAAAAACGTGCTCCTAAGCCCATTGCAAAAAGCATCACAGATAAAATCATCGTCCATTGGACAATAGAATCTCCTAAAAAATAAGTAGCTAAAGTAGCCAGTACATATTCAGTAACTATTCCAGATAAACCCGTAGCAAAAAGGGCTAACTTTAATATGTTCGACTCAAACCTCAATGGCTAGATACACCAGCTAATTAAGATGGCTCCGCCAACATAAGCAAAAGCCTCAATAAGCCCTGCTCCTAAATTTGGCTTAGTTTGATTTACAAGCTCATCATCCAAATTCTGACCTACTAAAATTAACTTATCTGCTGCTATTCTAATTAATGGTAATAAAAGCATTCCAATAACAAACTCAAAACTTAAATTTATCGCCAAGGATTGATAGCCTTCAAAATCTCCACTGATTGCATTAGAAATAAGAATAGAAAAAGCCACTATAGCACCAGCAAAACCAATACCTACAGCTACATTATCCTTCTCTAGATGGTGATGAATGTCATAAGGGGTCATCAAATTATAAAATAAGGACGCCAATATAAGCAGAAGTTGTCCTACACCCCAGCACACAACAGCAGTTTCTATACCACCCCCTTCACCTTGAACAGCAGAAAAAACAATAAGACCACTTGCAATAGAATTAGCTGCCGCTACGACACCAACACCCTCATTTTTGTCATCACAAACCTCTTTTTGAACACTAAATTTGTTTAAAATAACCTTATCAGATATTAGACTAGCAATATTTAATAAAACTATTCCCATACCTCCATAAATTGCAATATTTATTAGATCCTCCTTTACCCCTAAACTTTCTCCAACAATTGCACCTCCAATGGACAGCAAAAGGCCCAGTAAATAGCCTACATATTGGATAGCAAAAGCAAAATTATCTTTTTCAACAAGCTCATCGTTTACATTTGTTTTTCGATTTAGCAATTTAAAAACTAACATACCCACCGCTAAGAGTATTAAAGCCGCCACACAATACATTAACGTAGACACGCCTGTATCTACAATATTTGTTAAATTAATTCCTTCTAAATTCATCTTTTTAGCATTTATTATTTACCAAACCCTCCACCTCTTGAACGATATGAAGAACCTCCACTATATCTAGAGCCAGAACGAGAGCTACGACTACTACGACCATAATTACTATAATTTCGCTTATAGCTACTAGATCTACCATAACGTGTAGATCTAGAACTATTATATTTACCATAAGTGCCATAGGTGCTTCTGCCATATGCATCCGTACGACCATAATATGCCCGTCCTCTTGAATAATAGTTGCCGTAATAATCGTTATAATATGAGCGAGAAACTGGATATCTACTCATATAAAACATATCACTCATAAATCGATACTGTCCATAATAAGTCCAAACATTATTATTCCAATAACCATAACGACGATTACCAACATAGTGAGAATATCCTGGAGGTGATACTTGTTTTTTAACCTTACCATCTTTTTTATGCGCAATCTCCATTCCCATATTTCTCTCATTACGCTTGAAATCATGACTGCTAACCTCTACCCAATCCTTTAGCTCGTAGCTTACATTTTTAGCTTCTGCCACATTGGGGTCGTCTTGAACTGGAGCATTTTCATCTACTTCAGGTGCCTCCTCATTTTCTAAGACAACCTTATATTGATGCTTATAAGTCTTGAAAATAATTCCTTCGCGGTCCATGTCGTGTAAAATGATTGAAAAGTTAGGCTTATCATGCATTTCCTTAATCATCACATCCACTGGAGACTTGTAATCAGGATCTTCCGAGCCAAAATAAACCATCACTGCTCCAAGAAGCATAAAACCCACAAAGAATGCAGCAATAAATCCACAACCCGTTAGCAGACCTTTAAATATTGTTTTTCCACCGCCATTATTATTACCAAAGTAATTATCTCTTTCCTTCAATCTTTGCTCATAATCTGAGGGAGGCATAATATCACGAATAGATTCCTCTTTAATATAATGACCCGCGGCAGCTTCAAATTCAAAATCACCCCATCTTTCTACAGACAATACAAGCTTTCCGCTCTCATCAACATAGTCCCACGAATCAAAGGCTTCCCAATCTTCACTGTCAGGATCAAATTCTCCTTCTAAGCAATAAGAAGAGCTCGCTTCATCTAATAAGTAATTCTTCCCTTCATAAGTCAACTTTCTAGGAGGCTCATCTTTGTCTTTTATAATGTCCGGCAAGTCTTCTTGTATAGAGCGAATCGGAATTTTCTTAGTTAATACTAACTCTACCTCATCATCTTCTTCCATGTATAGAAACCAGTCTTGATCTCCATCATTAATACCTACCTCTTTTGTGTAGTCATCATCTCCCCAATCATAAAAAAATGTTTTTGTAACCTCATAGCTTTTGCCATTCATTTCAAAGACAAAGCCATCTTCCAAATCAAAAACACTTAAGTCTGCGGGGTTAAAACTGGACTTTTTATCAAATAAACCCATGTATTATGTTTTTTTGTTTTATTTAGAGCAAATATAATGGATTTATTAACTTCATAGTATGCTTAGATTATTTCTTGTCTTATTACACTCTAGTTTGGCACTTATGCTTTTAGCTCAGAATCAAGGAACATCTGATTATATAAAAAGCAACAATGCTAGTAATCTTCAAAATAAAAAACCTAGCAAAGTAAACTGGTTAAGCCTTGAAGAGGCCATGCTCAAAAGAGAGAAGGAGGTTAAACCTATCTTGATTGACTTTTATACAGATTGGTGTGGGTGGTGTAAAAAAATGGATCAAAGCACATATTCAAATCAGAATATTGTCAATTATATTAACACCTATTATTATCCTGTAAAATTCAATGCTGAAACTAGGGATTCTATATTATATAAGGGTCAATTCTATGTTAACAATGGAGAAGGGCGTCGACCAACACACAGTCTTGCTATAAAATTGCTGAATGGGAAATTAAGCTACCCGAGCACCTTAATAATTGACAAGAATGAAGGGCAAACAATATTAAGCGGCTATTTAGATGCTGGTGAAATACAACCCATTTTATTTTATGTCAAAGATGAAGCCTATAAGTTTAGCCCCTACGAAGAATTCAAAACATATTTCAATCATACTTTTAAGCCAGACAGCTCTACTCTTGCTGATTTAGATGGAAAAATTCATTGGATGCGCATGCAAGATGCATTAGAACTTCAACGTAAAAAACCAAAAAAAATATGGCTTAATCTTTATACGGATTGGGAAAGTAGCTCAAAAATGATGCAAAGCACTTATAAACACCCTTATATTGCTAAATTTATAAATGAACATTTCTATGCCGTACGTATTGAAGCTATTAATAGAGATACCATAACTTTTTTTGAGCACACATTTACTAACAGTGGGCAAGATCCTTCGTATCATGATTTTGTCACCGCAATATTAGATAGAAAAATGCAGTTCCCCGCAGTTGTTATATTTGATGAAAACAGTAAAAGAATCCCACCTATTCAATCATACATGGGGCCCAGAGCAACAGAAAAGGTAATGCGTTATTACGGAGACAATCATTACAAAACAACCGATTGGCCCAGCTTCAACAAGGAATTCATAAGTTCCTTTGAATGATTAAAATAGTATATTTGATCAAACGCCAATTATGATCAGATATAACCAAATTACTTGCTTAGCAATATTTATTAGTGTTTTATTCTATGGTTTTGGACAAAAAAACCTCCATCTAAAAAGCCAATATAGTTTCAACAATTCAATTTGGGGCGATGCCTTCTTAAATGACATTTGGGGCTATACTTCTGTAGATAGCCATGAATATGCTATCGTTGGCTTAACAGATGGATTTTCTATAGTAAGAATAGACACTTCAAACCCTAATGAACTATTTAGAGTCAATGGCCCAAAATGCACTTGGAGAGACATGAAGGTATGGAAAGACCATGCATACATTATTCATGAAAACTATATAGATTCTGGTTCAGCCTCGGTAGGCCTAATTATAGCAGACTTAAATTATTTACCGGACAGTATGCCTTATCAATCATGGTATGGGCCGAACAACGAATATTGGGCAAGTCATAATATTTTCATTGATGAAAAGGGACTTGCCTTTTTGTTTGGTAATGCTGACACATCTGGATCTAGCACCTTAATTCTTGATCTTAATGACCCTAAGAACCCATCTATTGTTGGCAACTATACAGATGAATATATACATGACGGTTTTGTCAGAGGGGATACCTTATGGGCTTCAGAAATTTATGCAGGCCATTTAAATGCAATCGATATTAGTGATTTGCAAAACATGAGTTCCTATGGAACAGTAAAAACACCTAATGAATTTTGTCATAATGTTTGGCTAAGTGATGACAATAATTATGCATTTACTACGGATGAAAGAAGAGGCTCTTTTGTTACATCTTTTGATGTCTCTGACCCTTCTAACATGCAAGAATTAGACAGATATGAACCAAGCTACGGCGACAGCATTATACCACATAACACATTCTATTTAAATGGTTTTTTAGTGACTTCTCATTATGAGAATGGAGTAACAGTAGTTGATGCTCATAGGCCTAAAAACTTGGTAGAGGTTGGATACTATGACACCTCACCATTTAATGGTGAAGGAGGTGGCTTCAAAGGCTGCTGGGGTGTTTATCCCTATTTTAATTCAGGAGACATTATTGCCAGCGATAGACAAAATGGCCTTTACGTCCTTAAGCCAAAATATAAACGTGCTGCATATTTAGAGGGATATATATCCAATACAAATACAAGCACACCACTTCCTGGGGCCCAAATAGAAATTATTGGAAATCATCAAAAAGAAAATAGCAGAATTGGGGGAGATTATTACATTGGTCAAGTTGAAGAAGGCAGCTTTGATGTTAGAGTTATGCACCAGCAATGCCAAGAAAAGATTATTTATGGCGTGAATCTTATTTCTGGCCAAGTTGCTAATTTAGATATTTCACTTAATTGTGGCGATGTGGGCATTAATGACATTCACATTTCTAGTAATACTCTATATCTCAATGACATAGATTACCCTGTTCATTTAGAAATATTTGATCTTAACGGAAGACGAATTTTAACTGAATTAGTTCAAGAGCCTATTCATAATATAACCTGGCCTTCCAGTTCAAAGGAGGGGATGTACATACTTCAGTTGTATAACACCGTACAAAGCAAATCCTTTAAATTATTTAGATAGTTTATTTGATTAGAAGCAATTGTTCACTTTTTTTAACAGCATTACTCTCAAAGCTTAAAACATATCGCCCTGAAGACAATTCATTTAGTTTAATCTCATGATTTCCCTCCTCTAAGGATAATGTTTTTATCAATTTGCCACTTGTGGCATAAACACGAAGCACGACCGCTTCATCTGCCAAAACATTAATATGACTCAAAGCAGGGTTTGGATAAACTTTGATTTTATCATCAGAATTACCCCATCCTTTTTCACTTATCTTAGTCGCTACACCAAGGCCAAAATGACCATACAAACCAGTACCAGTACCCACTAATAAATCATCAAAGAATAAAAAATTAATCTTGGTTCCATTAGGGTAAGCATAACCTAGCTGCCAAGCACTAGAAAAAGGATTAAGCTCATAGAAGTAGATTTCATTATCTACGGCACAGTAAAGAGTATCCTTACCAACAGTAATTGCCCTACCCTTTTTACCGGAAACATAAGGAAAACCTGAAGTTGTAAATGCTTCCCATAAAGCTGTAGAATCGCCAAGGTCTCTATAATAAGCTATTGGATGATTAATCCCCGCATCTGTACCTGCCGCAAAAATAGTATCATTGACTATTTCCAAGTCTCTAATTGTCGCTGTAATTTGATATCCAACTGCTGTATTTGACGCATCCATATCCTGAGCAGCAACCCATCCACCACTTGTCTTAACAATTCTATATACAGAGCGACCTTGCATATAAGTTGAGCTATAATTTATACCAACATAGGCTATTGTATCCATACCATCTGTGTAAAATGCAATATCACGCACATTTACATCTTGTCCTTCTATAGATGCCTCCAATAATATCTGAGACCAGCTATTTCCAGCATCTTCAGATACAAAAAGACCTCCAAGACTATCCTCCCTATTATATCCAGCCATGACAATATTAGTATCTAGAGGGCATATAGCTAATGCTGACACTAAGGTAATATCTCCATATGAACCAAAAGATGGATAATTATAAGGTGCATCCTCAGCAGTAAAAACCTTAATCCAAGTAGCACCTCCATTATTCGTCTTATACACTCGAATATTTCCCACATATACACAGTTAGAATCTTCAGGGTTAATAGCTACAGACCAGTATGGAGAGCCATCACCATTAGGATAAATAGCATTAGACCAAACAGGTGAAGTAGTATAGTTTTGAACTTGTCTGATACCTGACTTGGAAGCCACCCATGCAGATGCTTTGGATAATGTCATATCTATTCCATTTACCTGAACTGCCTCTATACCATCATTAGCTTCATTAATATTAGGTCCATTATCAATAGAAACTCCTAAGCCCATATCCGTTGTCATAAACACTATTCCTGTATTTAAATCATAATGAACTGCTCCATCATTAGGATTTGTTTCTAAAGAAGATGACCCAAATTGACTCCATGAAACATCACCCTTATCCGAATTATACAGCTTACCACTAAATACAGAATAAGTCGAACTTGTATCAGAAAAAGCAATATTACTACCTCCCGAGCCCTGAATACCTGTATTTGTTTCAACCCATGTCGCTTCATCATCAGAGTGAGCAAAATATAAATTATTAAAATCAGATCCAGAGATAAACACTCTACCATCAGGTCCTAAACCACATGCTCTCCATTCAACTAAAGTATTTAAAGTAGTAGGACTAATATCCGTTTCTGAGGTCATTGAAGACAAACTGTAATAAGCATCTGACAATTTTATCAAAGTTGGATTACCAGACATACTTGAAGCAAAAAGATATACCAATTTTGTTTGAGGTGCGATTAAAATCTCAACATTACCACCCAAAGAAGTACTCAAAGGTGAATTAATATTTTCCGTAAAAAACCCTGTGCTATCCAATAGGCCAAAAAAGAGTTGATTCCCAGACATAAAAAGCAAAATAGAATCTCGTACAACAACTGACCCAACACCAGAATATGAGTTTAAATGCATAGAGCTAGTAGAATCATAATGTGTTTGGTACAAATCCCCGTTATTTACATAGAATAGAACGCCAGAATTATGAACAGCAATATCCTGAATATTGTCTCCTAAACCCGCACTTGCATCCATCGAAGCCACCTTCGAAAAGCCAGCATAACTAATATTAGAAGAACCTGCTGATACTATTGAATAAAATGCAGAATTTGCACTTTCCGTAGTTATGTAAACTAATGCAGAATCAGAACCAACAGGCGTGCTAGTAATAGTATTTATTCTACCTCCAAATACTGCTTCTGTATTTGGCTCACTTAATTGAGCA